>NZ_JBIYSM020000001.1:0-197375 GCF_044759095.2 Brevibacillus soli | reverse complement strand
TTCGGAATCTGGGCTCATAACCTCAGAAGAGCAGCCCAAATGGCCAAATAAGCAACGATTAACGGATACAGTTACACAGTAGCCCCCTGAGATTCACCACAATGAGATGCTTCTGCCAAAAAACGATTTTTTCAGGAGTAACTAGCTAACGCTGGTGTCGGCTTAGGTCCCGAACCCTTTCCTTGTGGCTGTATTCGATGTCGGCGACCGCCGAGCCCCTGGCGATGGCGGAGCCGTAGTTGCACTTATGCAGATAGGTACAATTTTGTAAATTCCTATCTGCCAAAAGGAAGACCTTCCTCCAAACGGGAGGAAGGCCTCATGCATCCTAGCGGCGCGCAGCTGCCGCTTCGCCCTTGTACAGGCCGGATGCGAGCAGCTCGTCGAGAATTTCGTTCAGCTGCGGGATGGTTACCTGCTGCTTCGCATCGGAGAGGGCCACATCCGGATCGGGATGCACTTCAATCATGATGCCGTCGGATCCAACTGCCAGGCCTGCTTTTGCGGTCGGCAGAAGCAGATCCCGGCGACCTGTCGAGTGAGTCACATCGACAAAGACAGGCAGGTGCGTCTCCTGTTTCAAGAGCGGTACCGCGGAGATGTCCAGTGTGTTGCGGGTCGCTTTTTCATAGGTGCGGATGCCGCGCTCGCAAAGCATGACTTGTGTGTTTCCTTCGGACAGGATGTACTCGGCAGCGTAAATGAATTCCTCGATGGTAGCAGACAAACCGCGCTTCAAGAGAACCGGGTGGTTCAGACGTCCGACTGCCTTCAACAGTTCGAAGTTCTGCATGTTGCGTGCGCCGATTTGAATCACATCGATGTACTGTGTCGCCATCTCCAGGTCGGCCGGAGTAACGATTTCACTGATCGTCACGAGGTTGAACTCGTCGCCGATGCGCTTGAGGATTTGCAAGCCCTCAACGCCCAAACCCTGGAAGTCGTATGGGGACGTACGGGGTTTGTACGCGCCGCCGCGAAGTACGCGCAGGCCGCGCTTCACGTGATTCTCGGCTACGGCGCGAACCTGCTCGTAGCTCTCTACGGAGCAGGGGCCGGCGATCATGATCGGAGTGCCTCCGCCAAACTCCACGCCTTTTACGGTAATCACCGTGTCCTCCGGCTTCTTCTTGCGGCTGACGAGCAGTACCTTCTTGTTGTCGTCCTTTTGCAGGTCCAAAGACGCTTGGAAGATCTGCTTGAACAGGTGGCGGATGGTGTTGTCGCTGAATGGCCCGTTATTGTTTTCCACCAGCTGATTGAGCATTTGACGCTCCCGCTCCGGATCAAAGCGGTTGATGCCTTGCTTCAGCTTCTCTTTGCCCAGATCCTGAACGAGGGTCGCCCGCTTGTTGATCAGTTCGAGGATTTGCAGGTTGATCTCGTCTATTTGTCTGCGCATGGTCTCGATTTGGTCGTGTGCCATGGTACTCTCCACTCTCCTCTTTCGTGTATGGTAGGTATTGCAGTCGTTAGACCGTAAATTAGGGACTATTATAATCGAAGCAGGCGTCTTTGTCAGCAGTTTAGCGCCAAAAAGCGCGAAAGTATTTTGTAAAGAAAATTGCAGCGTTTTCAAAAAAGTTTTGCGATTCTCTGTCTGCAACATTCGACAGGATTCTCGGGCGGTAAGTCGAATGATAATAGATAGAAGAATTTGGTTTCCCGCGATGATTTTCCGCAAGGAGTGACATACACTTGTCAAGTAACCATACAGTCCCGCAAGAGCTGATTTTTGCATTGGATATCGGAACACGCAGTGTGGTCGGATTGATTGTGGAACCGGTCGGCGACAAGTACAGGGTAGTCGACTGCGCCATCCGCGAACACGACGAGCGTTCCATGCTGGACGGGCAAATCCACGATGTCGTGGCTGTTTCCAAAGTGATTCAACAGATAAAGGAGCAGCTGCAGGAAAAATACGGGCCGCTCACCCAAGTCGCGGTCGCTGCCGCCGGCCGTTCGCTGCGGACGCGCCGCGTACAGGTGGAACTGGCGATCTCCCAGCACGCCGCCATTACACGCGATGACGTATTGACGCTGGAGTTCTCCGCTGTTCAGGAGGCACAGGCACAGCTGGCGCAAGAGCTGAACGAAAAGGATTTTACCCGCTACTACTGCGTCGGCTACAGTGTGGTGAACTACTACCTGGACGGAGAACTGATCGGCAACCTCGTCGACCAGCGAGGCGACACAGCCCGTGTGGACGTGATTGCCACTTTTCTTCCGCGTGTCGTCGTCGATTCGCTGCTGGCCGCGTTAAAGCGTTGCGATTTGGAGATGCAGGCGCTCACTCTGGAGCCGATCGCCGCAATTAACGTACTGATCCCCGCCACCATGCGCCGACTCAATATTGCACTGGTAGACATCGGCGCAGGCACTTCCGACGTCGCATTGACGGAAGAGGGCGCCGTAACCGCGTACGGCATGGTTCCGGTTGCGGGCGATGAAATTACCGACGCGCTGATGAACGCCTTCCTGCTCGATTTTCCCATGGCCGAAGAAGTAAAACGGGCGCTTCATGCAAACGAGATGGTCACTTTCCAGGATATTCTGGGAATGGAACACACCCTCCCGTCCGAGGAGGTGGTGGCTGCCATCGACGGCGAAATCAACCAGCTGGCTGTGAAAATCGGCACCAAAATCCTGGAACTGAACGGAAAATCTCCGCAAGCGGTCATGTTGATCGGCGGAGGCAGTTTGACCCCGAAGCTGACGGAAAAGATTGCCGGGGTTCTGGAGCTGCCTCCCGCACGCGTGGCGGTACGAGGTGCTGACGCCATTCAACAGTTCGTCGGCTCGCATCCGTTAATCAATGGGCCTGAGTTTGTCACCCCGGTGGGCATCGCCGTGGCTGCGAGACGCCACCCCATCAAATACGTCACCGTTACAGTGAACGACGCGCCTGTCCGCATCTTCGATCTGCGCAAAATGACACTGGGTGACGCACTCATCACCGCGGGGATGGACATACGCCGCCTGTACGGAAGACCGGGTCTGGCCATGACGGTAACGGTGAACGGCCGGATGAAAATCATTCCGGGCGGACACGGTACGCCTCCGGTCATTCAGAAAAACGGCGAGCCGGCCGGTCTGGACGCACCGATCGCAAACGGTGACTTCATTACCGTCATCCCCGGACAGGACGGCCACGATGCTCAAGCCGTCCTGTCCGATCTCGTAGAGCAGCCGGACTGTCTGGAAATCATCTGCAACGGCCAACCTCTCTCGATCGGTCCAATCGCCTTGGTGGACGGTGTTGCGCGCTCCTTTGACTCGCCGCTTGCCGACCGCAACGAAGTGGAAATCCGCCTTCCCCGCACGGTGGAAGAAGTGCTTCAGGAAGCAGGCCTTTTTCCATCGCAGGAACCGGTGTCAGCCGCCATCCGGTTTACGGTGAACGGTCAGCAATACAACCTGCCGCAAACGGTGATGACGCTTACGGTAAACGGTAAGCCAGCCGCTCTTTCCGACCGGGTCCGCTCAGGTGATATCATTGACTTCGCCATCGAGCCTTTTGCGCTGCCGACCATCCAGGAAGTGATTCCGCCGGAAGAATGGGTACAGGAGCAAATCAAGGTGTCATTCAACGGCAAACCGGTGGTTCTCTCCACTGCTCACGTGGCCATTACCATGAACGGAATGCCGGTCCAGGCGGCCGAACAGGTACAAGACGGCGCGGTCATCAACGTAAAGGCCACTCCGGGATCCAATCCGCTGTTCAGCGATGTCTTCCGATACGTCGACATCCCGCTGGACAAGCCGCAGGGGAAGGGCGTCTCGAAGCTGACCACGCTGGTGAACGGGGAACCCGCTTCCTTTCAGACGGAGATCAAGAACGGGGACAAGCTTGAACTGTATTGGGAGTAAACAAAAGGCGACCTGAATGAGGTCGCCTTTTGTAGTGTATAAGAATTTATAAAATTGGACATCGAATACAGCCACAAGGAAAGGGTTCGGGGCCCCGCCCGGCGAAGAAGGGGACCCCACTCGGCACAGCGATAGCTAACGCCGAGTGGGTCGAGGATAGCTAATGCCGAGTGGGTTTTCTTACTGTTTTTGCAAAACAGGATTCTCTACGAGGTTTCAATCCACGCCCGCGCACGGCGGGCGACTCAAATTACAGCAAAAAGCGAATGACCGCATAGCGGTTTCAATCCACGCCCGCGCACGGCGGGCGACAACAACGATCAGCGATTGGTGGACCCGGTTCCCTGTTTCAATCCGGACCCGCGCACGGCGGGCGACTGGGAGATATGCGCCTTTAGGCCGCGTTCTCCCTTGTTTCAATCCACGCCCGCGCACGGCGGGCGACGCGAGCAAGGCAGCTGAACGATACATGCGGTACAAGTTTCAATCCACGCCCGCGCACGGCGGGCGACATGGCTCAACCTGAGAAATTTGGGGCTATCCAAGTTTCAATCCACGCCCGCGCACGGCGGGCGACTTGTCCGGCTGGTATGTTCAGGGAGTAGTCGATCTGTTTCAATCCACGCCCGCGCACGGCGGGCGACTTACGACTACTCGAACTTCTGTTAAGCCATAATTGTTTCAATCCACGCCCGCGCACGGCGGGCGACATGGTTAAGGATGTAGGCGATACGAGGTTAGCAGGGTTTCAATCCACGCCCGCGCACGGCGGGCGACACAGTACTTTGCACTAACACGGGCGGCCATCCAAGTTTCAATCCACGCCCGCGCACGGCGGGCGACGCTCACGTCACCTGCGAATAATCAAACATTATCCGTTTCAATCCACGCCCGCGCACGGCGGGCGACATCTGACCAACGCAACAATCTCCAGTAGCACCGTGTTTCAATCCACGCCCGCGCACGGCGGGCGACAGTACTTCCAATAAACACTTGTCACGCTTAAGTTTTTTAACTTGTTTCCGCGAACCCATACAAGATGTTTGAATCCACATCCGCCCATAACGGGGTACTATATCACAAATATTGAGGAATCAGGCTTGCGAACCACACTGGTTTCTAATGTTCACTTGGGGTTCGCACTCATTAAATCATCATAAATCCCTCCGGATCATACCCCTGTTTTGCACCTATATGCTCTACTTTCCCTTTCCATTTTGACCCCAGGTGATAGAACCGCAAACTGTCAGTCTCTGGATTAATAATCTTTTGCAATTGAAACTGCAATTCTGCGAACTGATGAGGATCCATCAAGCACTCAAACACTGAATTTTGTACACGCTGTCCATAATTTTCACATAACCGAGCGACCTTCCGCAGTCTTTTTTGCCCTGCAACAGACTGTGTACTGACATCATAAGTGATTAACACCATCATCCATACTTCACCTGCTATTTCCAGAAAAATGGAGGATAATCATCCAAATCCCCTCGCATGTACCTTGCCAACAACATCGCTTGAGCATAAGGCAACAACCCGATAGCTATCTTCTCATCAAGAAACGGATGACGAATCTCATCCCTCTTGCGCTGCTGCCATTCAGTCAGCACGGTTTTACGGGCATCGTCTGTCAAGATAAATGCTCCTGATTCCTTCTCAATGAAGTCGTTTGGAGAAAGTTGCTGACGATTAATCAATGTTAATGCTGTGCGATCTGCCAAATATACTCGAAATTCCTCCATAAGGTCTAATGCCAGACTATTTCTTCCCGAGCGATCCCGATGCAAAAAACCTAATTGCGGGTCTAACCCGACTGATTCTATCGCATGAGTCACATCATTAGCCAGTAAAGTGTACAAGAACGATAACAACGCATTAATTCGATCTGTTGGCGGCCTTTTTACTCTCCCGGGAAATGGGAAGGACTCTTTGTTTACAAGTACTTGTTCTGAAATGATGGAGAAGTAATGACGAGCCGCCAGCCCTTCAGCACCTCGCAGTTGATCGAGCGATTTGCTATTCCTCACTTCTCTTATCTGTCGATCAAGCATGGAGATCACAGATTTAAATTGATCCTTGTTTACTCGATCTGGGTAATCACGCAATGTCCGTTGAACCGATGTCTTAGCATTGGCTATCTTGGCGTACAAAAAACGTTGAGCGAGCAAAAGTGTCTTCTCATCATTATCACTCCAACGATATTGCGTGCGCCTCAAATGCACATTACCCTTTGTTTCCCCGGTAACACGGGCTTTAAACTGACCATAAGGAGTCAAGTAGACAAGGGAAACGTTGTTTTCAATACAGAGTTGCATAGCATCTGGACTCACGCCTTTATATCCAAACACGATGACCGATTCCAGATTTAAGATCGGTACCTGCAGCTCTTTTGCTCCACTCGCACTTACAAGTAACGTTTCACCTTTGGAGCCGATATAGGCATCCGGCAATGTCACATAAAGCGTGTTCAATAGTCGTCTTATTCTTCATCCCCTCCTATGTGTTGCATGATATAAGCAGCAGCCGACTTAGCGCCGGAAGCGCTCAACTTCGGTTGGCAAATTGTGAGGAGCGAGCACTGTTGACAGTGTTTTTTATAAAAAGCGCGAGGTGTAATCCCTTCATCATAATAATGGCGCATCATTGCGACAAGCGCTTCAACACGCTGCCGATGTTCTTTGGTTAATTCAATGCGCTCTCTTCTGCGTATCTCGGCGTAATATATGATCCCGGCTGGAACAGCAACATTCAGCATTTCTTCGAGACATATCGCCTGGGCACATAATTGGACGATGTCACGGTCGTCGGACTTTGGTTTTCCTCTCTTGTATTCAATAGGAACCACCGTCCAGAACCCTTGACGGCCATCTAACACAATCGTTTCGTCGGTTTTCTCATTCACACGCCTGAACTCCACCATATCAGCGATACCGCGAATCCTCAAATTTTCGGATACGATCGGCATGGAGCGGACAACTCGCAAATCACCTCTAGTTTCATCAAAACCATCATCATCAACACGGCGATGAACGTGCTGGCCTTGTGTGGTCAGCACATTCTCCTGCCATTGTTGTTCTACATGGATTAGGGCCCACTGACGTTCGCAAAAGGCAAAATGTTGAATGCCTGATATCATTAAAAAATCGTTTTCATCTTTCAACATACATCTTGTACCAGTAACCTACAATTTTTCGTCAATCGTAACTCCTTGTGGAGCCTCTCCGATCAACACTTCATAATCGTCGAAGGAGCGCGCAATATCAATGCCCGATTTACGTGCAACCTTTACCAATTGAAACAGTTTATGCGCAGGCGCATTGCCTAAAGGTGTCGCGTGTTCAAAGACGATCAGTTTTTGAGTCGCCATCTTTCCCCGAGAAGCGGATCGATCATGGTCAAACATATTTAGTAACGCCGACCATAGCACTTCCAAGTCTTCTTCGCCAAAATTGGTCTGATTCGCTAACGGTGCCGACACATACCCTTCCATACGATAAAGTCCATAAGGAACAATACTTTTCCTACCCATCGTACGCTCTTTCTCCGCATCTTTCTCATTCGTGACAGCCATCCGTGTGATTGTTATTTCCTGTGGTGCAATCGGGTCAATGCTTTTGGAAAAACTGAATTGGATGGGTCCCCGAACTTGACCACAATTCACTCCTGTTGTCATCACAGCGCCAAATGCACGTATGTCATAATACTTGTTACACATCCAACGTGCCAGCGTTAGTTGATCTTCTTTTTTCTTCGCTTCCATCTTATCCGCTTTATTTTCCTTCAATTCAATATCCGGATTATTTTCGAATGCTTCCTTGTTCAGATTATTCAAGACCGCCGCTTCTTTCACGTAGATTTCAAATGACGGTTCTCCGCTTTTGGCAAGCTCCACATAATTACGTACCTTGCGTTTGATGCATACATCCGTGACCAGTCCGCAACCTGTCTCTGCATCCAGCCGGGGCAAGTTCCCGGCATCTGGATCGCCATTTGGATTGCCGTTCTCGACATCAAACAACAGCACAAACTCATATCGTTTCGTCAGTGCCTTTTTTTCACTCATCTTATTATCCCTCTTTTCGTAAGTTTTTGACTACTTTTCCGATTTTTTCGTGTACAGGTCTTGTCTTTGATGATAATAGCCAAGCGCAAACATCCCTTGTTCTTCTAATGTCAACCGTTTGGGAAATTGTTGCGGCAATGCGTTCATCACTTCCTGGATGCGCTGGTCATTGCTTCTCCCCCATTCTTCGTCCTTGGCGATATGGTGCTGAGTCAAACGTAACAATCGCGGAAACACGTTGGCAGGCGTAGCTGACGCCGCCCCCCAGAAACGGTCGCGTATCGTGGCGTTAATCCCTTGCCCCAAAGCGCTCACCTGTGTTTTTTCCAAACATGCGAACAACCTTCCCAAATGATATGGAACACTCGTAGATTGTTCATTCAGTGCCATTGTGATTTCCCCTTCCACTGTATTTTTACTTGCACGAAGCTGACGAAGTAAATACGCCTTGATCATGGCTGCACGGACTGCGCCAATCTTGTGCAAACCTTTCTTGGGATCATCGGATTCGGATCGAATTCGATTCATCAACTGGGCAAATACCGCCCGCGAATAAGGCAATCCGAGCAAAATGGATCGAAGCATTTGACCTTCCATGTTTGGAGGGATATTCCCCCAATCGTGACCAACGGCAATTTCGCGCAGCAATTCTCGAATGGTTGGGCTGCGGTCCAGTCCGATAATGGACAAATCCTTATAGTGCCACCAAATACGCTCTCCAATCTCCCCCAAAGTTCCTGTGTACCAGAAACGAACCGATAATCTCGCCGCATTGGGGGATAGCCCCAAAACATAAAACTTCGTATCTGCATCCAGATCATGAAATGTGTCTCTGAATTGTTGACCTTGTTGAATACGCGTAACCGCACTTTTCACGCGTGCTCTAACGCTCTCTTCATCCGGATGTGAGGTATCCTCTTCCTCTTGAAAATCCTGAAATAAACTGGACAACAAGTCCTGCTCATTAGAAGTGGCTGATTCTGCCCAAAAAACCACCGTGGTATCATTCATCCGCACTTTATGCTTCGGATCGGCCAAAAACTTGTTTAGCACATATCCATAGGCATCGGCAGCTTTTTGAGAAGTAGGTGCATTATATGATTGGTCACGTCCATAAGAACAGAAAGAAGCGATATTGAACGAAACGATAGCCGCACCAGAGGATTGTGCGCCTACAACATTTTTGATGCTGGGGTGTAGACGGGCAATTTGATGGACTGGCGTTTGCTCTCCAGATATTAAACACATCTGAGCCCTTTCGCCGGATTCTTCCCCGCGCAATTGGTTGTGGTAGTTCTCCCAAGCTCTTTGAATATGTCGATCTTCATGAAAAAATTTGCCTGTTGGTGCGTACTTTAGAACACAAAGACCTCCACTACTTAACGATTTTTGTAAATTGTCATCAATTAAACTGTGAAGCTGATCCGACAACTGTTCACTCGTAAAGTCTAAAAAAGAACGCAGTGCGTTAATCTCAGCCGATTCAGTACTTGTGTTATCTAATACATCTCTCCATAAACTCCTCATTCCATCTCTACATGTCTCACGCATAGATAAAGCGGAGCCAAACAAATATTCTGCTTTATCACACAAAAAATAGGGATTGATTCCAGAGCCAGCCCTTTTAACTTGTTTGGGTACATTATAGGTCTGTTTCTCTACCTTTCCTTTCTCATTTACATACGGGATAACAGCTACAACATGCCCTCTTTCGTCCAAATGAATTTCAAAAGACGCATCGGCTGACGAGTACTCCTCTCTCGGCATACTGTCGCCTTCTCTTTCCAACAGCAACTGATAATAGCGGTTCAACGCCTGTAAAATCATCGGGTCACCTCCCGTCAGCCAAGGCAGGCACTTCAATCACACTGTCCACCATCCGGGCGCGAAAGAAATGCGGGAAGACTTCTTTCGTATCGCCCTTCATATCCATGTGAAAGGTTTGATCCAGCAGCATATAACCTAAATCAACATCGCCAGGATGAACATTCTCGTATGTAAAAGTACCCGCACTATCTTCCAGCAATTCAAAATTCGCCGGAAATTCCCGGCAGCCAAGGTAAGGTCGATGAAAGCATTGTCCCTTCCTTACTCGCCGTAAAAAGATGTTATAATGCTTCTCCGGCGTATCCTCTTCTCCTCGTCGCTCGGTCATCTCAAAGTGGGCTTCGATGATATATTGAACATTTCGCAACACCATAGACGCCCGTTGCTGTCGTTCCTCTGCCGCATAGATTCCTTTCTTCTTTGAAGAAGCTTTGGACTCTACTTCATTCCTGCGGATATTTTCGAATCGAATCGGATTCACGACATGAATCCGATCAATGACCCAGCGGATCGCCGGCTTCCAATGAATGGCTTCAAGAATGCCGCGAGCAGCCGAGGGAGTCATCACATCATAGCTAACCCGTTCCACCTTCATCTCGGGACGGGTAAAACATGCGTACTCCCCCCAAACTCGCAATTTTATTCCATACCCCATCATATCAACTCCCTTTTAAAATATAAGCGTTTCAACCTCTGGCGAATCAGTTGCCGCCAATAATCCCGTCTGCGGATGATAGTAAGATTTTTCAAGCAGCAACAGGACCCCTTCGACGTTCCTTAACAGATTGTTTCTTTGGAATTCCATGAATTCATGCTGATAAATTTGTACCGTATACGACTGTAATTGACGCATTGCGCTCAACGGGTAAGGGCTTGCCGAAAGTTTCTCGATCAAGACTTCAGCGTTGGAATCATAAGGAACCACGATCGTCTGCATGTTTCCATCAATAAACTTGAATTTATCCGCAATGTCCTGATATGGGATTTCCAGATTGCCTTTTTTGCTTTTCAACAGATTCATGATCTTTTCCGAATCTGTGATTTCCTCCACCCTGCCATCACAGATTCCATGTATCCGCTCAAAATAGTTTTCGATGCACGCTAAAGATAACGGAGGCTCTTTCCGATACATCATCGTATTTTGCGCTTCTGTCGCCGTCTCTCTCATCCAGCCTTTTGAAGGCATACCGTGCTTCTCCGGGTAAAATACCATCACTTTCCCGGACTCTCTACGGCCTTCCCGATTGCAGCGTCCCGCCGACTGCGCGATCGAATCCAATCCCGCGTAAGCACGCAATACCTGCGGAAAATCCACATCTACGCCTGCCTCGATTAGTTGAGTTGATACCAATCTGCAAGGTGACTGATTGTGCAAGCTCGCACGGACTTCAGCCAGGATATCCGACCGGTGTTTCGCACAAAGTCGGCCGCTCAGATGGTAAAGTCCCTCCACATTACGATTTGCCAACTCATCAAACAATATTTTTGCATGCTTTCGCGTGTTCACAATACAGAGAACTTGTTCGGTCTCCTCCATCCATTCGACAATTTGACGGTCTGGCACAATCTCCGTATTGCTCCCGTGCACCACAACCTCTACACGCTTAAAAACATCCATCAACTCGGAGGGTGCAGGGGTATCCATAATTTCCGTTACCTGCACGCCCAGCCCTTGCCACGATGGCTGCGTCGCCGTGCAGAGAACAACTGTACATCCGTATGATTCGACCAATTCCCCAAGAGCTTGTAAACAAGGCTTCATGTACCCTCTCGGTGTGCTCTGCACTTCGTCAAGGATAATCACAGAATTCGCAATGTTGTGCAGCTTCCGGCATTTGCTGCGTTGATTGGAAAACAGCGATTCGAAAAATTGCACAGAAGTGGTTACAACTACAGGTGCATCCCAATTCTCGGCACTTAGTTTTAAACGGCGAACGTCATCACTTCCATAGTTTTCCTCATATTCTTCATAAGAAAAATTACTGTGGTGTTCCAAAACGGCATCTTCTCCAAGTGCGGCGCGAAATTGCTCGGCATTCTGCTCGATAATACTGGTGAACGGGATAACATAAATAATTCTGCGCTTGCCAAACTTGACTGCATGTCGCAGAGCAAAAGCTAATGAGGATAACGTTTTGCCGCCGCCGGTTGGAACGGTTAAAGAAAACATCCTTGGTGTTGCGTCGGCCTGACGCTGACAAGCAGCGAGAATTTGTCTCCGCTTTTGATTGATGGGGGTATCCGTAATATGTTCCAGTTTTTTCGACATATATTCGTTAAACCTAGTTTGCAATTCAGTGATAGAAAGCGGTTGCTTTGTCTTTACTATTTCACGATCCACACCATTACAGTAATCTCTGGTGTCGATCGAATCCGCGTCAACCAGGCAAGAGTAGAGCATTCTTCCAAGAAAGCTGTAACTCCATGTCGGATGGTCCTTATTCCAGCCAGAAACGAGAGCCGCTTTCTCTGCATGCCAATCCTGTTTCGCAATTTCAATTTCCTTCCAGGCAGATGACCAATCCTTAATATCTTCTTTTGCCAGCCGACACTTCAAAGTTCCTTCTTCATCGACTGTTCCATAGTTTTTTAACCCGCCGTGATGGCCGGATATTGCATGTGCAATTAATCTGGCCAAATAACGATCCAGATTGGTTTTTCCCAAATATTCGCGAACCACTTCATCTTTGACAATCCACTGTGCCCCTGCCGTTGAATGATCGACCCGAATTTGACTACCTCGAATGCGTTGTTGAAACTCTGATGAGTACTTGCCAATATCATGCAGAATTCCAGCTAAATACCCCAAATACCCGGCACCAAAAATATTTGAGTATTGCATGCTTCGACTAGCGACACCTTGAAGATGATCTTTCAACATTTGAAATTGATTGTCATCTCTAGTGTGAGCATAGAAGTTCATGGACATATTACGGCTCCCCCCGTCAAATCACCAGCCAAATCGATTATCTCTATCAACCCTTCACGTTTTATTGATGTAAGTTCGTTTGTTTACACGTTTCGACCATTTAGAATATTTTTCCTTCTTTTCTATTCTGTTCTATTATCAAGGAGGCGCTTTACTCGACATGTTATTATCGGAAGCTGTAATAAAGTTAAATTCAATTAAAAAACTCTCTCCGACTATCGGAGAGAGCCTCTTTCCTTATTCCTTCATCGCTTCTGCAATCGCGTCCTTGGTGATCTTCCAGTGAGACGTATGCCATTTCACCGCACCGTCTTCCAGCAGAAAAATTTGCGGCGACTCGTGCTTGATTTGAAAGCGGTCGGCCACTTCATTGGAGACGGGACGGTCTTCCCGTACGAGAATCACAGCCGCCGGCATCTCTTGTTCACGCAAAAACGCTTGAAACTCCTCATACGCCGTGGCGCTAATCGGGCAGATCGTGCTGTGTTTAAACAGCAGGCGTTTGCCTCCTGCCTGGATAAATTGATTCAGTTCCTCTACGGAGTGCAGTTGAACGGTGTCAGCCATCTGGCCTCAACTCCTCTCTTCCTGTTTCACTGGTTTTCAGTATACGGAAAAACCGCCTGGAAGTCCACGCGCCCAGTACCCTCCAAGTGTCTCACCTGCTCCTCCTCCCCCAACTTACCTTTCCCACACGAGGAAAAAAGGGGTGTCCTCGCAGCGAGGACACCCCTCTGATAACACTAGATCATGATTTTGGTCAGACGCTGGCGAAGCTCCCGCATCCAGTTCTGGTCCCCCAGCGATTGCGCCAGCAGGAACAGATCGAGCAGTTCATCTACCTTCTCTTCCACGACACCTCGCATGGCCGATTCTTCTCCTTCTTTTACGACCAATACGAGCAAATTGGATAACTCTGACACTTCTTCAAATTCAATCGCCTGTCGCTCTGGATTCTGGCCCAGTTCTTCCATCAACGTTTTCAGATCGTCCTTGATCACCTCTACGACCTGAGAGTGGGCACAGCAGTCATCCTCACATACATGAACCGGCACATTGAGAATCTTCACGCGGTTGCGGTACACGACGTTTCGCAGCATGATGTGCATGTCTTTCCCACAGCGGCTGCATTTCTTATGCATGAGTTCACCTCTTATCCACTATGTATACCCCTACTTATATTCGCGCCAACCTGTTTCACTCCTGCTTGCCGTGAGGTGGTACATGGTGGATACAGTTCCATTCCATGCAAAAAGCCCGCCCGAAAAAGTCTGGGCGGGGCTCTTTCTGCCTTCATCAGGCGTAAATCGCGTTTACCTTCTCGCAATGCGGACAGACCGCCACTTTACCGGTTTGCCCTCGTTCGTCTTCCACGCGGTATCCGGTAATCCGTTCGGAAAAGCAAAACAGACATTCCGTATTAAAATCCATGTCGTATTGCGCCTTCCAGGCAATGGACTTAAAGTCTTCCCCGACGTTGATGGTAATGGAGAGAAATTGATGCTGCGATGCGGAAATCGCTCTGCGCATATAATTGCCGTCCTTTCGTTTTGCCATAGTCTTCTTGTATCCTCTAGCTTTTCCTGATTTTCTGAATAATAAACATTTGAAAAATAGGCATATGCCGTTACGCCCCTGTGCGAAAACCCATATGTTATGGATGTAAGCACAAGAGGCTTAAATAACGAAGGAGGATGTTCATTCATGAGCAGCATCTTTAACGGTGACTTCGACGATTTTACACTTGTATTGATCCTGTTTATCCTGCTGGTCATCGTAGCTTGTGCGTGTGAAAATAATCATTGATAAGCTAACATTTTAAGGAGTGCACGCATATATATTAACACCGAATCCTGTTGCGCGTTCTGCCGCACGGCTACCCTTGTGTCCCCGGGTAGCTTTTTTTTCTTTTTTCTGTGTAAAATAGGAAGGAATCGACGAAAGCGAGGTACATAAGCATCCATGAAAGATCCCCGATTAGAAAAACTGGCTGACGTGCTGGTCAATTACTCCACGCGCGTGCAAGCGAACGAAAACGTCCTGATTTACGCGATAGGAGAAGTAACCGATCTGGTTCGTGCCGTGATCCCCAAGGTGTACGAGGCAGGAGGCAATCCCTATGTTCAATTGATTAACCCGCTAGTTCAGCGGGAGCTGATGCTCGGCTTCAAGGAAGAGCAGCTGGCTGTCATGAGGGAAGCAGACGTTTCCTTCATGAAAAAGATGGACTGCTATATCGGCATTCGCGGCGGCGATAACATCAATGAATACGCAGATGTCCCCGGAGACAAGATGAAGCTGCACTCTACGCTGCTGCAGCGGCCCGTACTGGACGTGCGCGTCCCCGAAACCAAATGGGTCGTTTTGCGTTACCCCAACGCGTCCATGGCTCAGCTTGCCAACATGAGCACGGAGGCCTTCGAAGACTTCTACTTCAAGGTGTGCACCCTCGATTACAGCAAAATGTCCAAAGCAATGGACAACCTGGTGGAGCTGATGCAAGCAACCGACCAGGTACGCATCACAGGCCCAGGAACCGATCTTTCGTTCTCCATCAAAGGGATCCCAGCCATCAAGTGCGCCGGCGAAAACAACATTCCGGACGGAGAGGTCTTTACCGCTCCGGTGAAGGATTCGGTCAACGGCGTCCTGAGCTACAACACGCCGTCTCCGTATCAAGGCTTTACCTTCGACAATATCAAGCTGACCTTCAAGGACGGGAAAATTGTGGAAGCTACCGCCAACGATACCGCCCGCATCAACGATGTGTTTGATACGGATGAAGGCGCCCGCTACATTGGTGAATTTGCGATCGGCGTCAATCCGTTCATCCAAAACCCGATGAAGGACATCCTGTTTGACGAGAAGATTGACGGCAGCTTCCATTTCACACCTGGCCAGGCTTATGATGAAGCGTTCAATGGCAACAAATCCTCCATTCACTGGGATCTGGTCTGCATCCAGCGTCCGGAGTGGGGCGGCGGGGAAATCTACTTCGACGACCGCCTGATCCGAAAAGACGGCCGTTTTGTCGTTCCCGAACTAGAATGTCTCAATCCGGAAAACCTGAAGTAGCAGCGAAAAAAGCGAAAAGACGAAGACGTCTTTTCGCTTTTTTAGTGTATAAGAATTTATAAATTTGGACATCCCATACAGCCGCTAGAAAAGGGGTCGGGGCCCCGCCCGGCGAAGAAAGGGACCCCACTCGGCTCAGCGATAGCTACCGCCGAGTGGGTTGAGGATAGCTAATGCCGGGTGGGTTTTCTTATGATTTGCAGACAGCGTGATCGCTCACCGGCGGCGCAGCGGAAGCGACAGTCCGGCAGGCATGTTACAGCGTACAAGCGTGCTGCTCGAGAAGCCCCGGTATTTTTTGCTCCAAAAAAGAGATCGTGGTTTCCAGGTGGTGTATGGTATATTCCCAGCAAAACCGTTGGTATTGGTCAAATCCATCCCCCAGTTTTTGCAAGGAATCCTTGCTGTGGGTCAGCATTCTTCGCTGTGTTTCCAGACAAGCATTCAGCAGCGCCTTTTGTTCCTCAGGCGTACGACTGCTGCCAAAGAAGATTTTCACCAGCATGTCGGAACGAAGCACCGGCGGCAAAATAGGGGTTTGAATTTCCTGATGGAACAGCTGACGGCCTGCATCGGTAATTTTATACAAAATTTTATTGGGCTTTCCGGACTGGATAATTTCCTGTTTGGTGACGTAACCTTCTTCCTCGAGCTTGCGGAGCGCGGGATAGATCGCTCCAAAGCTGGCATCGTAAAAGAAGCCGATGCTGTTGGAAAAAGCCTGCTTGATATCGTATCCACTCATTTCACCATAGCTCAAGAAACCGAGTATGATCGTTTTGACATCCATCTCTCTATGCTCCTCCATTACAAATCATTTCGCCCAGTTGTCTCTTTATCTGAAAAAATATTTCGGCTCTTTCGTCATTATAAGTGGAAATGCATGTGGATACCAATGTGATTTCTTTATTATATCAATCAAAAATATTGATATTAAAACAGTCTAAGAATTTGGGCGTCCCTTCCCTCCGACGCTGCCATAGAATGATACATACCTATCTGCTGTAGGGGGAGAGATTGGTGAAAAGTAGAAAATGGTCCAGTTACACAAAAAATAAATACCCTGTGAGCAGCAGTCTTCACCCGTTCAACTTCTTTGTCCCGATCGTGGAGCGCGTCAAGGATGGCGTCGTCTCCATCGTCACCGAAGATACACCTCATTCCCATAATATCGACCAGTTGATTCGCAGCTTGATCTCCCAAGAGATTCCGCTGCCGACGGAGCGAAGCTTTGGCTCAGGATTTATCTTTCATCCCAAAGGGTACATCCTGACCAGCGAACACGTCGTCGGCAAATCCAAGACGATTCTCGTGAAACTGTGCAACGGCCGCGTATTCGAAGCCAAGCGAGTGCTGAGTGACCCCAAACGGGATTATGCTGTCATCAAGATAGACACCGATTTCAAGCTTCAACCGCTGCCCTTGGGAAGATCGTCCGAGACCAAAGTGGGCGAATGGGTAATCAGCATCGGTTCGCCGCTTGGTTTGGAAAACTCCGTCACTGCCGGAATTATCAGTGCGAAAAATCGTCGTCTGCAGGTGGCGAGAAGGACGTACGAGGAGATTTTTCAGACGGATGCCGCAATCAATCCGGGCAACAGCGGCGGCCCGCTGATTAATTTGAACGGGGAAGTGGTCGGTCTCAACGCCTTTATTATTCAATCCAGTCAATGCCTCGGCTTTGCGATCGGCATTGACGCGCTCAAACAGCAGCTGGAGAAATTCGTCTTCAAATAAAAAAGCTTCCGTCGAGCTTTCCTCTCCAAAAAAATACCCCCGTCTATTGGGACGGGGCTTGTTTTTCAAAGGCAATCAGATATACCTCGCTGCCTTCACGGTTTAACTGCTCTTCCGCTTGCTTGAGGCGATTCAGCTGTTCATCCGTCAATGCCGCAATCGGAAGTTCATCAAGCTGATTTTTTTTCACTTGGCATTCCTCCGTGGAGTGGGACTCGTTTGTAGTCTGCCCTCAACCGACGTTATGTATGATTTACGCACTGTGACGAAACGCCTTGGCTATGGCCGCACATGAACGCTTGCAGAAAAGAATGGGAAGAGAACGTTCCTTTGCCTGGCTTTTTACGGTTTTCGCCAAATTGTGGTTGACGAAGTCGGTCAGAACGAGAATCATATCGACACTGGTGGGGATTTTCACACCCGTTTGCGAACTTTTCCGACCGGTCACGTGGTGAATTTCCTCAAATCCCCGCTCCTGCAACAAGTCGACGATGTTGCCGAGACGATCTCCACCGATAACGAGAATGGCTGACATATAAAAATACCTCCTTGCACTGATTTTTCTGGTGTATATTTTTTTCAGCAATTGATAATGAATATCACTCTTATTGATAAATATTATCATTCCCATTTGGTTTTGACAATACTCCCCATGATAACTTTTTCTCAACGACACAAACTACGAAGAGACTTACATATTTCTTGCCCGGTGTATTTTTCCAACGGTATAATATAAGATACATTCTTTTACGAGGAGGTGGAGTTCGGGTGCAGGAAATGTCTCAGCTTTACACCATTTTTAATCAAACCAAAGGATTTATCACTCGGTTCATGGGAATTATCCAACCCATTATTGATTCCGCCCAGGATGAACATTCCAAACTGTACTACCATCACATTCTGGAAGAAGAGGAACAGCGACTCGGCCGACTGAACGAGCTCATCCCCTACCTCGGCTCTCTGACAGAGGATAAAAAGGCGGAACAGCTGAGCGACCGCGAACTTTCCCGTCTGTTGTCAGACATTAATCTGGAGCGTTTTGGACTGCACAATTTTCGGGAGCATCTGGAGCTCTCCTTGTACGAGTTTCAGGACGAAGAGACGCGGCAGCTGCTGAACCGCATGCGTGAAGCAACGCAGAACGACTATCTGCGCGTCAAGGAAATCATGGCGACGCTGAGCGAAAGATTTTCCGATGTATATCACGCCAATCTGACCGACCATGACGAGGGCCACGAGATCCATCAAGTTGACCATTTGAAGGTATCGGCCTCCAAGGAGTCCGCTCCTGCGGCTGAACCGCAGATGTTCCCCTCCTCTGCTGAACCTGCGGGAAAAAAGGGATTGACCGTCGGTAGTCTGAAACACCGGTAACCAATACACAGAGATGATTGGAGGAACGTGAAATGGACAAGCTCCGTAAATTTCCCGACTCCCCTCTTTCCCAAGGGGAATGGAGTCAACTGGATGAGACCGTCATCGAAATGGCCCGCCGTCAACTCGTAGGACGACGCTTTATCGACATCTACGGGCCTTTGGGCGAGGGAATTCAAACGATTACCAACGATATTTATGACGAATCCCGCTTCGGCGGATTGAACCTTCGCGGTGAATCGCTGGAATTGACTCAGCCGAGCCGCAGGGTAAGTCTGACCATCCCGATCTTGTACAAGGATTTTGTGCTTTACTGGCGTGATATTTCCCAGGCCCGGACGCTGGGCATGCCGCTGGATATGAGTGCGGCGGCAAATGCGGCGGCAGGCTGCGCATTGATGGAGGACGATTTGATTTTCAATGGTTCCCCGGAATTTGACCTGCCGGGCCTGATGAACGTCAAAGGCCGCCTCACTCATCTGAAAAGCGATTGGATGGAATCAGGGAACGCTTTTGCCGACATTGTGGAAGCTCGCAACAAGCTGCTGAAAATGGGTCACAGCGGTCCGTACGCTTTGGTCGTCTCTCCTGAGCTGTATTCGCTGCTCCATCGCGTACACAAAGGCACCAATGTGTTGGAGATCGAGCATGTCCGCAATCTGGTTACGGACGGAGTCTACCAGTCTCCGACGATCAAAGGGCGGTCCGGCGTACTGGTGGCAACCGGTCGCCACAACCTGGATCTGGCGATTGCCGAGGATTTCGACACGGCGTTTTTGGGCGACGAACAGATGAACAGCCTGTTCCGCGTCTATGAATGCGTCGTTTTGCGGATCAAGCGGCCCAGCGCAATTTGCACACTGGAAGAAACGGAAGCGTAATATAACCCAGCCGACGTAAGCTATCGCTGGTGTCGGCTGGGGCCCCGAACACTTTTCTAGTGGCTGTATTGTTATCTACTAAAAAAGAATGGCACTTACCTGCAGCGGTAAGTGCCTTTTTTGTTTCCATTATGGCTGCCCAACACTCTGGCAGAACTCCCCAATGACCTTGGACAAGCGGTCGATGGCGAGAATCATGTTTTCCCGATTCGTATGGGTAAAGTTCAGGCGCAGCGTGTTTGCCTTCGGTTGTTCCGCGTAGAACGGACTCCCCGGCACGAACGCAACTCCTTCCTGTACGGCCCGCACCAGCATCTCTTCGGCTTTGACGCCTTCGGGCAGCTCCATCCAGAAGAACATCCCGCCTTTTGGCTTGTTCCACTTGATATCGGTCCACCCCTGCCGTGACAGGAGATCGTCCATGAGCTGCATTCGTTCCTGATACGCTGCGCGAATGGTCGCAATGTGCGCATCCAGGTCAAAGTGGTTCAACAGTTGAAACAGCGCCATCTGGTCGATGGAGCTGGAGTGCAGGTCAACAGCCTGCTTCGCCCTCACCATCGTCTGAATCACCTGGGCGTCGCCAATCGCCCAGCCCGTTCGCAGCGCCGGCGCCACGGTTTTGGAAAACGTGCTGGTGTAAACCACCGCTGAACCGTTGGGATGCTGATCCAACGAAAAGAGGGTCGGATAGCTTTCGCTCAAATCGAACTGCAGCTCACCATACGGATCGTCTTCCAGAATCAGCACATGATTCTCACGGCAGATCCGCAGAAGGCCGAGTCGGCGCTCCACGCTCCACACCTTGCCGGTCGGATTGGCAAACGTCGGTACGACATAGACCATCTTCGGTCGATACTGCTTCACTTTTGCTGCGAGGTCGTCCAGATCCATGCCCTCCGCGTCACCCTCTACCGGCACGGCCCGAATCCCCCGAAACTGGAACAACTGCAGAGCCGCCAGATAGGTGGGGTTTTCCACCAGGACGACATCGCCTTCGTCCAGATATACCTGGCATAACAGGTCAACCGCCTGCTGCGAACCGGTGGTCAGGATCATGTTCGCAAGGTCGACGTTCATGTTCTTTTGTTTCATGCGGGCCGCAATCCATTCCCGCAGCGGTATATAGCCATCGGTCAACCCGTATTGAAGCGATTTGTTTCCTCCGTCGAACACCCGATTAAAAGCATCCCGCATCGCCTCAATCGGGAAGAACTCCTCGGCCGGCAATCCCCCTGCCAGTGAGATCACCTGGCTCCCCTGGGTCAACTTCAGGATTTCCCTAACAGCCGACGAGGTTAATGCGTCCACATTTTTTGAAAATGAATACTCCATATCTCCCGCTCTCCCTTTAGATAGAACTTATACATGTTGTATCACTGCGACATCAATAAGTCCAATCTAACCTAGCTATAGGGACAATAGTTTTTTTCTATGCCGATGGAAACCTTCATCAAATCAAACGAAAACAGAAAGGGAAACCCGGTGAGGGCTTCCCTGTATCGTTGTCTGTTCCATGGCTTTATGCGATCCGGAACACGCGGGCTTTTTCCACCTGCGGCAAAAAGGAGAGGTCGACGTGCTGGCGAGCCGTCTCAAAGCCGATATCTTCGACCAAGAGGAGCGCTTCTTCACGGAACGGCAGGGTTACACAGCCTTCGTTCAGCTCACAGAGGCGCTTCAGGCGCTTTAGACGTTCAGCAGTTTTTTCCTCGCGCATCAGTTCGTTTTTCAGTTCGCATACGTTGACATGGTTTGCGTCAGAGATCATGCTTACGTCGTTGACGTGAACAATCAGCCGTTTCCCCTCTGCGGTGACAAAACCGATCGAGCAGAACTGAGAGCCGGATAACTCCAGACGGGTCAGAACGACATTGGCAAATTCTTCACCGGAACGCAGCCGGATCATTCCCGCTTCAATGGCGCCGCCAATCTTGCGTTCGTTTGCCAGTACCGTGTACATGTCCGTGTAACCGTTGATCTGATAGCGCATATGTACCCTCCTGCCGAGTAAAAGCTAATCCGGTGAGACTAATTATCATTACCGAATTTATCGTATAATGAAAATCATTATCTGTCAACGGTGAGAATGATTTTTATTATAATATGCGCCTATGGGCAAAAATTTGAATTGCAGACAGGCCCAAAAAAAAACCACCCGGCGTTAGCTAACGCTTCGCCGAGTGGGTTCCCTTTCTGCGCCGGGCGGGGCCCCGAACACTTTTCTAGCGGCTGTATGGGATGTCCATTTTACATCACGTGACGGTCTCTCCCTTTTATTTCACAAAAATCCCCAATCTCTCAATCCTCTCCGCCGCTTCCGCCAGACGCTGTTCCGTGGACAATAGCGCAACACGGACGTAGCCTTCTCCGGTCGGTCCAAAGCCGACACCGGGGGCCACGACTACATGGGCCTGTTCCAGCAGCAGATCGGAAAAGCTGACGGACGTGAAGCCTTTGGGGACGGGCAGCCAGGCGAAAAAGGAGCCTTGCGAGGGTTTCGCCTCCCAACCGATGCGCTGCAGATTGGAGAACAGGGCATTGCGTCTGCTTTCGTAGACAGCCACCAGATCGCGCACGCACTGCTGCGAGTCAGTCAGTGCGCGGACGGCAGCCATCTGCACGGCGCCGAACAGACTGACGAAGTAGTGGTCCTGAATCAGATTAATCAGCCGCACCAGTTCCCGGTTCCCTACCATCGCTCCAACACGCCAGCCGGCCATGTTGTAGGTTTTGGAGAGGGTATAAAACTCTACGCCCACCTCTTTTGCCCCCGGTACCTGCATGAAGCTGACCGGCTTTTTCCCGTCGTAGCTGATCGCCCCGTAGGCAAAATCGTGGCAGACGACAATTTCATGCTTGCGGGCAAAACGGATGGTTTCTTCATAAAATTCGAACGGCGCATTGACCGCTGTGGGATTGTTGGGATAGTTCAGAAACATCAGCTTGGCCTTGTCGAGGTCTTCCTGTGCCAGTTCGCCGTAATTCGGCAAAAAGGCGTTTTCCTCCCGCAGCGGCATCATCACCATGCGGCCGTCAGCAACGGCCACACCAGACCAGTAATCCGGATAGCCTGGATCAGGCACCAGCGCGACGTCCCCCGGGTTTAGCAGAACCTGGCAGATCTCGACCAGTCCGGTCTTGCTCCCGAACAGGATCGCCACTTCTTCTTCGGGATCCAGGTCGACGTCAAATTCCTGCTTGTACCAATAGGCGATGGCCTCTTTCAATTCCTTCCGTCCGGTAAACGGAGGGTATTTATGATGAATCGGATAGGCTGCATGCTGCTGCAGCTCCTCGACAATATGGGCCGGAGTCGGGAGGTCGGGGTTTCCCTGGCCCAGGTTGATGATGTCGTGTCCGGCTGCAATCGCTTTGTTTACCTTGGCCACCAGCGTGGCAAAAAACTGTGTCGGAAGTCTGTCGACCATGGATGCGGGCTGAATGCGCATGATTCTTCTGTCCTTTCGTAACGATTAAAAACCCCTTTTTCCTTACAGAAAAAGGGGTTGAGTTGTTTCTCACGGCCTTATCTGTCAGGAATGCTCCTGCTGGAATTGGCACAGCATCTGCATTCGCATACCATTGCAGATCCGCTGCCGGGCTTCATCGGGCCAGTCCCTCCACCTCTCTGGATAAGTTCAATACTCTTTTTTTAGTTGTGGCAACCATTTTCATACTAGCGAGTTGTGTACGCCGTGTCAATCCCCCTCTTGTATTTCAACGGTCGTACCGTCCGTCAGCAAGGTTTGACCTTTCACAACGATCTTGTCGCCAACGGCCAGCCCGGTTTTCACTTCGATCAGATCGCTGGATTCTTCCCCTGTCGTCACTTCCACCTTTTTGGCAATGGTTCCTTCCAGTCTATACACGAAGCGCTTGCCGTTTTCGTCGAAGACCGCTTTGCGGGGAACAATCAGGGCGCTGCTGGTCTGTTCCTGACCAAACTTCACATTGACAACCATGTCTGCTTTCAGTTGATTGTCCGGGTTGGAAAGGGAGATCTCCACCGGATAGGCGCGGAGTGTCGGATCCATGACCGGGCTGACTGCTTTCACTGTCCCTACCAGGTCCTTGTTCAAGGCGGGCAGCGACACGGTTACTTTTGATCCTGGTTTCACAGACGAAATCTCTGCTTCGGAGAGGTTTGCCTTGACGATCAACGGATTGGTATTGACCACGATCACGACCGGTTGCTGCGGAGAAGCCATTTCTCCCACCGTCCCGTTTACAGCGGCCACATAACCTGAGATCGGTGAGGTCACAGTGGTGTTGGCCAACTGTTCCCGCGCGTTTTGCAAGGCAACCCGCGCCTGCTCCACGGACGCTTCCATCACGGCCACACCCGTGCGCTGCTGAGCCGTTGCCAATGCCTGTTTGGCGTTCTCATAAGCAGTCTGGGCGTTGGTGAGAGCCGTCTTTGCCTGCTCATACTGTTGGGCGGAAATCGCTCCCTGGTTGAACAACTCTGCCATGCGCTGCTCGTTTCGCTGCGCGTCCTTCAGTCCCTGCTCGGCCTGGGTTAATCCGTTTTTCGCTTGCTGGAGGCTTTGGGCGGCATTGGCATCGCTTTGTTTCAGGTTGGCCAGCGCAACCTGGTACTGCGCCTCCGCCTGACGTACGCTGTTCATCAGGTCGTTCTTGTCCAGTGAAAACAGGACCTGGCCTTTTTGAACCTGCTGCCCCAACGCGACGTTCAACTGTACGATTTTCCCGCTCACTTTTGGCGTCAATGCCACCTCCTGATTGGGAGCCAATTTGCCGGTCACACCTGACCGTGTGGCGACACTGCCTTTTTTCACCGTATCCACTTGCACGGGTACCGGTTTGTTTTGCTCTGCCGTTTCAACCGGTGCCTGCTGCCCCGTGCAGCCGGCAAGCACAATCACAACGGAGAGCAAAAGCCCCAGACTGCTTTTGTTCAGTTTCATCATCACTTCCGCCTCCTATCCGACCGTTACGATCTCTTCGTCCGAAGAGGTTTTTGGGTTCCATTTTTGTCTGCGATTCCTGAACTTGCGTCCCAAATCATCAAACCAGGTGTAGACGACCGGAATCAAAACCAAGGTAATCAGCGTAGAGAAGCTGAGACCAAAGGCCACGACAATCGCCATCGGGGCCTGCGACTCGTTTCCTGCCCCGCCGCCAAAGGCAAGCGGCAGTATGGCCAGAATCGTCGTCAAACTGGTCATCAAGATCGGACGCAGACGCCGCGGACCTGCTTGAAGAATGGCTTCGTCGCGATCCACTCCGCGCTTCCGCAGCTGATTGACATAGTCGATCAACACAATCGCGTTGTTTACGACGATCCCGATCAGCAAAATGTAACCGATCAAAGCTGGAACGCTAAGCGGTTTTCCGGTTACAAACAGTCCGACCACGACGCCGATAAACGTCGGCGGGATGGAGAACATGATAATGAACGGGGTAAACAGCGATTCAAACTGGCTGGCCATGACCATGTAGACCAGCACAATCGAGAGGATGATCGCCAAGCCGAGACTTCCAAACGACTCCGCCATGTCCTTGCTCTGCCCGCCGACCTCGACGGTGTAACCATCCGGCAGCTTCAATGCGCTGAGCTTCGCCTCAATGTCTCGCGAGATGGATTGCAGGTCTCGCCCGGCGATATCCCCGGAAATGGTTACCTCGCGCGTCTGGTTCGCCCGCTTGATCAATTGCGGCACGTCCTTGTACACGATATCCGCTACGGAAGAAAGCGCAATTTGCGCTCCGCTTGCCGTCGGGATTCGCAGCTGCTGCAGATAGGTAATATCATCCTGGTACGCTTTTGGCAGCATCACTCTCACATCAATCTGGTCGTCCCCGGTCTGGAAGGTGGTTACCGTCTGTCCATCAAATGCCGTACGGACGTTGGACAAAATCTGGCTGGTCGTCAATCCGTACAGACTTGCTTTTTGCGGATCGACTACGACTTGAATCTCCTGTCGAGTCTCTTCCAGGGAGGTCGTAATATTGCGGGTACCCGGCACCTGTTTTATCTCGCCTTCGATAATCGAGCTGATATCTTCCAATACGGCCAGATCATCCCCGCGAAGGCTGACCTGAAGTGCAGCACCTGCCGGACCTCCTGATTCATCCGTCTCTTTCACTTCGATTTCCGCACCGGAAATGCTGCTCAATTCTTTGCGCAATTGCTCCGTTACCTGTTCGGTTGAAACGCTGCGTTTTTCCTTTGGTACCAGCGTCAGATTCAGCTGGGCCTTGTTTGACGTACTTGTGGCAATGAGGGCTGGTCCGCCGCTGGATCCGATGGAGGTATACAACTGTTTCAATTCGGGCAGATCCTTGACCCGATCTTCTACCTGTGCCACTACTTTTTCAGTCTCTTTCAAAACAGTGCCGTTTGGCATGCTGATCGAGACGGTAATTTTCCCTTGATCCAGCTTGGGAATAAACTCCGCGCCGATCATCGGGGTAAGGGCAACGGCCCCGACAAACAGGGCAATGGTTGCAGCAAAGACGGTTTTGCGGTGCTTGATTGCCCATCCGAGCAGTCTGCCGTAGCCTTTTGCCAACTTGTTAAAACCGACGTTAAACCACACGACCGGGTTGTAGCCTTTGTAGCCGGCCAGCTCTTCTTCTTCCGTCTTTGGCACTTCTTTCAGCCAGCGCGAACTGAGCATCGGCACAAGCATCAAAGACGCCAGCAAGGCTGCGATGTGGGAATACACGACCGTAAGCGCGAGCGGTCCAAACAATTCGGAAGCCAGACCCTCTACGAAAACGATCGGCAGGAACACCGCAATTTGCGCCAGAGCAGACGCCATAACCGCCGTTCCCACTTCCCTGGAACCGAGACGAGCGGCTTCCATCATGCTTTTTCCGGATTGGCGATAGAGAAAGATGTTCTCCAGAATCACGACCGCAAAGTCAACCAGGGAACCGAGACCCAGAGTCAGACCGGAAAGCGAGATCAGGTTGATGGTTTGTCCGGTAAAATACATCAGACAGAAGGTTGCCACGATGGAGATCGGTATCACGATCGATACGATCAGCATGGAACGGGCACTGTTCAGGAACAGGTACAGCACGACAATGGCAAACAGTCCGCCAATCAGCGCGTGTTCTCCTACGGTGTAGATGGAATCCTTGATGAATTGAGAGGAGTCACTGATCACGTCCACTTTCACCGATTTGGGCAGGACAGCCTCAAGCGACTTCAGCTCTTTTTTGACTGCGTCGGCCACTTCGATGGTGTTTCCGCCCGACGCTTTGGTGATGCTGATGCCTACACTGGGTTTTCCGTTCAGGTAGGCCTTTTGCGTAACCTCTTCGTAGGTATCTGCGATTGTAGCGATGTCTCTCAGCGGGATGCTGCCGTTTTGCACGCGGACCGGCGTCTCGCCGATGTCCGCTACAGCGGCGTATTCACCCTGTACGCGAATACTCAGCTTGGTGTCCCCTTGGCGAACCGCCCCGGAGGAACCGGAGACGTTGGTCGCCATCAGCGCTTGCTGCACCTGGTCGATGCTGATGCCATACGCCGCCAGGCGATCAGGGTTCAACACCACTTCAATGATTTTTTCTTTGCCCCCGGAAATGCCGACGGAGGCAACGCCGTCAATTCGCTCCAGACGCGATTTAATCACGTTTTCCGCCAACGACTTCAACTTGACAACATCGTCGTCGCCGGTCAAAGACATCGTCATGATCGGCTGAGCGTTCGGGTCCAGCTTGAGAATGCGCGGCGCATTGGCCGAATCAGGCAAGCGGCCTCGTACCTGATCCACTTTGTCCCGCATGTTAAGCGTAGCCTGATCCATGTCAACGCCCCAGTTGAACTGGAGGATGACCTGGGACGCTCCTTCTATCGAGTTGGATGTAATGGTTTTCACGTTGGGCACCGTTCCAAGCGCTTCTTCGATGGGCTTGGTAACCAGCTTCTCCACCTCTGCCGGCGTGCCCCCGTTGACACTTGTCACCACAACCGCTACCGGAAGATTCAGTTCCGGATACAATTCGACCGCCAGCTTCGGCAGTGATACAAATCCGAATATAAGGATGGCGACGCACAACATGAAGATGGTCACGGGGCGTTGAATTGAGAATCTGGACAAATTCATGGCGATGACTTACCTCCCTTTTGCAGCATATCCCACCGTTTCTGTAGATACGTTGTAATCATGGCAAGAATTTCACTGCATTTCTCCATCTCTTCCTCCGTCATCCCCGCGAACAGGTTTTCAAAGTATCCTTCTTTCATGCAGGGGATTTTTTCCTCCAGCGACTGCAGACTGTCCGCCAGACTGACCCTGACGATCCGCCGATCCTGATCATCCCGGTTGCGAATGACCAGTCCGTTTCGTTCCAAGCGGTCCACAATGCCGGAAACCGTGCTGTACGAAAGGTCCACCAGTTGACTGATCTCGCCGATCGTCTTCGGCCCGCCTTTCAACTTGTCCAGAACAATCAGCTGCGGCATCGTGAAACCGCAGCGCGCCAGTTCCTCCGTGATAATGGCAATGTACAGTTCATTCATTCCGTTCAGCTGCGCTGACATGCGCTGTAATGGCTTCATTTTTTTCCACCCCAAACATTTCGCATCACGAAAATTATTGCACACTAAATATTTCGTGACAAGAAATAAATCGTGAACACGATGTGAAATAATTGGAAAAAATAAGGAAGGCTCTCACGTCCCACGCCTTCCATTCAGCAAACATTCTCTCTCTCCTTGACTTAAAAACAATTTACACCTATCTTACTACACTTTCCTGCCCGTTAAGTGGAGCAAACAAAAAGGCTGACAAAGCAACCGATAATGAACTCTCGATCCCCGTCGTAAATAAGAAAACCCAGCCGACTTAAGCGATCGCTGGTGTCGGCTGGGGCCCCGAACACTTCTCTAGTGGCTGTATGGGATTTCCAAATTTGTAAATTCTTATACACTAAAAATAGGCTCTTATATTGTGATCTAAACACAATGTAAGAGCCTTTCTTTGTTTTCATCAGAAAATGTATAACATTTTCAGTCTGTCGACAAACCCGTATGTATGTGTGAGGGACCGATTTCTCCAGCTACCCGCGAGCTGTGACGACCCGCTAGCGGAGCGGGGTGGGCGCGGGGATCCGCAGCGTCACCTCTGAAACAATATCGTAGC
Source organism: Brevibacillus soli (assembly GCF_044759095.2). Classification (NCBI taxonomy): domain Bacteria; kingdom Bacillati; phylum Bacillota; class Bacilli; order Caryophanales; family Paenibacillaceae; genus Brevibacillus; species Brevibacillus soli. The sequence goes on along the minus strand of NZ_JBIYSM020000001.1, from coordinate 168,494 downwards.
GATGCTACTTTGACGCTGCCCCCGCGAATCGTCGCGGAGCGGACAGTGACACATCCCTGCGGGGAGGAGGGCCGAGCGGAGCGGAGGAATCGATCCCGAATAGACACGAATACCTTTTTCGACAGTCTCAAAATGTATAACATTTTATTATTTTATATCTATTTCATTGGTTTTCCCCAGCCACCAGTTCATTCTATAATAATCAGCCTCCTCTCTTTCCTGTGATTACTCCTCGTTGCGGCGGTAGTCGCCGCTTTTTCCCCCTGTCTTCCTGAGCAGGTAGGTGGGGCCAAGCACCATATCCTTGTCCATCGCCTTGCACATGTCGTAAACCGTAAGCACAGCGGCGGTCGCTGCCGTGAGTGCCTCCATCTCGACACCGGTTTTGCCGGTTGTCTTCACGACAGCCTCGACACCCAGCGTATCGGCCCCTTCGTAGGAGAACCGGATGTCAATCCCGGTCAACGGCAGCGGGTGACACATCGGGATGATGTCCCAGGTCTTTTTGGCCGCCATGATCCCCGCTACCTGGGCCACCGCCAGCACGTCCCCTTTGTCTACCTGTCCAGCCCGGATGCGGCTGAGAGTCTCCGGTTTCATTTTGACCTGACTCCGAGCGAGAGCCTCCCGCTTGGTCACTTCCTTTTCCGAAACGTCCACCATCTGCGCACGGTTCTGCTCGTTAAAATGCGTCAGCTGATCGTTCATGCTATCCTCCAATTTGCGACATGCGCCGCAGCGTCGGCGTGTGGCTCTGCGCCTGTCGTTCCAACGCCTGAGCCATTTCGTGGTTTTCCGGCTTGATCGCCAGGGCGCGGTAAAACAACTGGCGAAGCGCTTCCTTGTCGCCGATGTGCGGCCGCACGTTCAATTCGTCGATCCAGTACAGGCACGGCTTCAGGTGTCCATCGGCGGTCAACCGAAGCCGGTTGCAGTTTCCGCAAAAATGGTCGCTCACCGGGTGGATCAGTCCAATGCTTCCCCGCGCACCCGGCAGTCGGAAATCCTCACTCGGACCGTTTCCTTTTACCTTCTCCGTTTTCTCGGGAGTTAGCCCCAACGCCTTTGCCCGATCAATCACCGCGGACAGCGGAAGGTATTTTTCCCGCCATCCGTCGTCATCGTGCCCGATTGGCATGTATTCAATGAAACGAACGTGAATGGGCCTCTCCAGCGACAGGCGGAGGAAGTCGTCAATCTCGTCATCGTTCATTCCCTTCATTAATACTACATTCAGTTTGATCGGGGAAAAACCAACCGCAAAGCTGGCTTCCAATGCCTCCAACACCCGATCCAGGTCGCCCCCCCGTGTAATCATCGCAAAGCGGTCGGGCTTCATCGTGTCCAGGCTGATGTTGACCCGCGTCACGCCCGCCTGTTTCAAGGCCTCCGCTTTTTGCGCGAGATAGATGCCGTTGGTCGTCAACGCGATGTCCTCAATTCCCGGGATGGCGGAAAGCACTGCCACCAGTTTCTCCACGTCCCTGCGCACCAGAGGTTCGCCGCCCGTCAGGCGCAATCGGCGCACCCCCAGACTGGCGGCTACTTCCACGACCTCGACGATCTCTTCAAAGCGAAGAATCTGCTCATGCGGTTGAAACTCCATCCCCTCGGCAGGCATACAGTAGACACAGCGCAAATTGCAGCGGTCGGTCAAGGAAATACGCAGATAATCGTGTTGTCGGCCGAACCGGTCGATCAGTTGACCACTCGTCAAGAAAAACACCTCCGTTTCCCACTTTCTTCTTTCTATAACCTTAACCTCGCAGGTGTATAAAATCAATGGAGAAATGCAGTCTGTCCTCTCTGTCGTTTGGCACTTCCCAACCGTTTGTGATATCGTCTGAGAAGAGAGATCTGCTTGAATGATGAATGGGAAACGAGGAGGTACTATGCAACTGAATGTATTGTTATTTGCGGGCCTTGCCGAGCGGGCCGGCGAGCGGGAAATTCGTTTGGAACTGAACGGGGAAATCACGGTTCGAGAGCTCCTCGATACCATCGCCAAAAGGTATCCCGCTCTCTCCCCCTTGCTTGACAGCTGCTTTGTTTCCATTAACAAGGAGTTTGCTGCCCCTGATCAAACGGTGCGCCCCGGTGACGAGGTGGCGGTTCTGCCGCCGGTCAGCGGCGGGGAAGAACCGCGCTTTGCCGTCACGCAGGAACCGCTGAGCGCAGACAAGCTGATCCATCTTGTCTCCAATCCGCGCGCCGGAGCCGTGTTGACCTTCGTCGGTACAGTCCGGGAGTTCACCCACGGCCAGCGAACCGTCTCGCTGTCGTACGAAGCATACATACCGATGGCCGTGGAAAAAATGAAGCAGATTGCAGCGGAAATGGAAGAGCGCTGGCCGGGCGTACAGGTGGCCATGCACCATCGGATCGGTGAACTGGCGATAGAAGAGATAGCAGTCGTCATTGCCGTCGCCACACCGCACCGCAACGAGTCCTTTGAGGCCGGACGCTATGCGATTGAACGGCTGAAACAGATTGTCCCGATCTGGAAAAAAGAAATCTGGGAAGACGGCAGCGAATGGAAAGGGCACCAGCAAGGGCCGTGGAATCCGTTGGCCCCGATCGATCCTCCATTCCGCGAAAGGGGTTGAGGCGGGATGCAGACGCGTTACTCTCGGCAAATCCTGTTTCCTCCGATCGGACGAAGCGGTCAGGAGCGGCTTGGATCGAGCCGCGTTGCCATCGTGGGGATGGGCGCACTGGGTACCGTTCTCTCCAACCACATGGTTCGGGCGGGAGTCGGGTTTGTGCGCCTGATCGACCGAGACTTTGTTGAACCGAGCAATCTTCAGCGGCAGATGCTGTACGATGAAGACGACGCCCGAGCGCACTTGCCAAAGGCAATGGCCGCCTACGAAAAGCTGAAACGGATCAACTCCGAGGTGAACATTGAGCCCGTCGTCGCCGATCTGACACCGTTTAACGCCGAATCGCTGCTCGCCGACGCGGATCTGGTTCTGGACGCCACCGACAACTTTCAGGTGAGGTATCTGATCAACGATGTCTGCGTGAAGCACGCGATCCCTTGGGTGTACGGAGGGGCGGTGAGCGCCACCGGTACATTTACTGCCATCCGTCCAGGAAAAACCCCCTGCCTCCGCTGTCTCTTTCCCGAGGCACCCAAACCGGGTGAAATGCCCACCTGTGATACGTCCGGGGTAATCGGACCCATCATCCACATCGTGGCGTCGTATCAAGCAACAGAGGCACTGAAGCTGCTTGTCGGAGCGTCCGAATCTTTCAATCCGTACCTAGAGCACTTCGACTTGTGGAACAACCAGCATCAGCAAGTCCGTGTCAGCAAAGCGCGCCGTCCGGACTGTCCGACCTGCGGAGTACGGCAGTTTGACTTTCTCCATGCGGACACGCAGGAAGGTTTGGCGGTTTCCCTATGCGGCCGTGATACCGTGCAGATTTCCCCTGCTGCGGACGCCTCCCTCGATCTGGACCGCCTGGAAAAGCGTCTCGCTCCGCTGGGCAAGGTAGAGCGAAACAAGTTTCTCCTCCGCTTCCATGCGGAACCGCACACACTGGTCGCCTTTCCCGACGGCCGGGTGCTTGTTCAGGGAACGGATGACGTGAGCGTGGCACGATCCTTACACGCCAAATACATCGGCGCATAATCATCTAAGAAAACCCACCCGGCATTAGCTATCCTCAACCCACTCGGCGTTAGCTATCGCTGAGCCGAGTGGGTTCCCTTTCTGCGCCGGGCGGGGCCCCGAACATTTTTCTAGCGGCTGTATGGGATGTCCAATTTTATACATTCTACTGAAAATGGTTTCCTTTCACGTGTGAACAATTTATGAAATTGAGGGTAGAAGACGAGTAACAAATCGAGTATAATAGGAGCGTAATCGAAGAAACGAAACGACGTTTCACTAGATGAAACCTTAACCGACGTACAAGGAGGTCATTCGATTGGCTAACAAAGATGCTTACAATGTGAAGTCCTCCATGCAGGTAGGCGACAAGTCCTACAAGTACTATCGCCTGCAAGGCCTGGAAGAGCAAGGAATTGGCGAAGTCTCCAAACTGCCGTTCTCCATTAAGGTGCTGCTGGAAGCGGCTGTTCGTCAATTTGACGGCCGTGCCATCACAAAAGAACACGTACAACAACTGGCCAACTGGACAAAAGGCCGTGACGAAAACCAAGAAGTACCGCTCATGCCGGCTCGTATCGTCCTGCAGGACTTTACCGGCGTACCGGCTGTTGTTGATTTGGCTGCGATGCGTATTGCAATGAAGCGCGCCGGCGGCGATCCGAAACGCATCAATCCGCTTGTGCCGGTAGACCTCGTCATCGACCACTCCGTCATGGTTGACGACTTCGGGAACGAAAACGCGCTGGAAAACAACATGAAACTGGAATTTGAGCGCAACCAGGAGCGCTACCGCTTCCTGCGCTGGGCACAAACCGCTTTTGACAACTTCCGTGCGGTGCCGCCCGCAACCGGTATCGTACACCAGGTGAACCTGGAGTACCTGGCAACTGTCGTTGCTACCCGCGAAGTGGACGGCGAACTGGTGGCCTTCCCGGATTCTCTCGTCGGTACCGACTCCCACACCACCATGATCAACGGTCTGGGCGTACTCGGATGGGGCGTCGGCGGTATCGAGGCGGAAGCAGGCATGCTGGGCCAACCGCTCTACTTCGTAACTCCTGAAGTAGTAGGTTTCAAACTGACAGGAACTCTTTCGGAAGGCGCAACCGCTACCGACCTGGCCTTGACCGTAACCCAAATGCTGCGCAAAAAAGGCGTAGTAGGCAAATTCGTAGAATTCTACGGCCCTGGTCTCTCCAACATCTCTCTGGCAGACCGTGCGACCGTTGCCAACATGGCACCAGAATACGGTGCAACCATGGGCTTCTTCCCGGTTGATGCGGAAACGCTCAACTACCTGCGTCAAACAGGCCGCGATGAAAGCCTGATTAACCTGGTTGAAACCTACACCAAAGCACAAGGCTTGTTCCGTACGGATGACACGCCGGACCCAATCTTCAGCGAAACCTTGGAGCTGGATCTGTCCACCGTCGTTCCGAGCCTTGCCGGTCCGAAGCGTCCGCAAGACCGTGTCGAGCTGACTTCCATGAAGGAATCCTTCAACAACAGCCTGCGCACGCCAATCGAAAAAGGCGGTTTCGGCCTCAGCGAAGAGAAGATCAACGCGAAGGCGGAAGTTACCTATCCGAACGGCGAAAAAGCTGAACTGAAAACCGGTTCCGTGGTCATCGCTGCGATTACGTCCTGTACCAATACCTCCAACCCAAGCGTAATGCTGGGCGCCGGTATTGTAGCGAAGAAAGCGGTAGAAAAAGGTCTGAAGAAGCCTCCGTTCGTGAAGAGCTCCCTGGCGCCTGGTTCCCGCGTCGTTACCCAATACCTGATCGACGCCGGCCTGATTGATTCGCTCAATGCGATCGGCTTTAACGTCGTCGGTTACGGCTGCACCACTTGTATCGGAAACTCCGGTCCGCTGCCGGAAGAAACCAGCAAGGCGATTGCTGAAAACGACCTGACTGTCGCTGCGGTCCTCTCCGGTAACCGCAACTTCGAAGGCCGCATTCACGCACAGGTGAAAGCGAACTACCTCGCTTCTCCGCCGCTGGTGATCGCATATGCGCTCGCGGGTACCGTCAACATCGACCTGACAAAAGACCCGATCGGCATCGGCAAGGACGGCCAACCTGTCTACCTGAAAGACATCTGGCCGACTCCGCAAGAGCTCGCAGAAGCGATGGACAAAGCGATGAATCCGGAACTGTTCCGTTCCCAATACGCAAATGTGTTTACGCAAAACAAGGCATGGAACGAAATCGACGCACCGACCGGCGACCTGTACGAGTGGGATGAAAACTCCACGTACATTCAAGAGCCGCCGTTCTTCAAAGACCTCACTGGCGAAGTGGGACACATCGGAGAAATCAAAGGCGCGAAAACGCTCGCTCTGTTCGGCGATTCCGTCACGACCGACCACATCTCTCCGGCCGGCAACATTTCGCCGACCAGCCCGGCAGGTCTCTACCTGCAGTCCAAAGGTGTGGAACGCAAAGACTTCAACTCCTACGGCGCTCGCCGTGGCAGCCACGACGTCATGATGCGCGGTACGTTTGCCAACATCCGCATCCGCAACCAAGTGGCTCCTGGCACTGAGGGCGGTGTAACCAAATACCTGCCGACCGGCGAAATCATGTCCATCTATGATGCAGCGATGAAGTATCAAGCGGACAACACACCGCTGGTGGTATTTGCCGGCAAGGAGTACGGTACCGGTTCCTCCCGCGACTGGGCGGCAAAAGGTACGTTCCTCCTCGGCATCAAAGCGGTGATTGCGGAAAGCTTTGAGCGTATCCACCGCGCCAACCTGGTAGGCATGGGCGTTCTCCCGCTGCAGTTTGTGGATGGCCAAAGCTGGAAGTCCCTCAACATCGACGGTACCGAAACCTTTGATATCGTCGGCTTGAGCGACAACGTCCAACCGGGCCAAAAACTGAAAGTGAAGGCAACCCGTCAGGATGGCAGCACTTTTGAGTTCGACGTCATCGTTCGTCTCGACAGCACGGTAGATGTAGACTACTACCGCAACGGCGGTATCCTGCAAACCGTTCTGCGTCAGCTGCTTGACGAAGAAAAAACCGTAACGGCATAAGAATGAAGCAAAAGGCAGACGTTGTCATGGAACGTCTGCCTTTTTCATGAGCTTGCGAGACCCAACAGCCTTCATGTAATGGAAGGTGCCCTGTGGAATCCACACTGTACCGAATCAGGTTATCTGCGTCTTGATCTGATCCTCCTTACGTAACCGGCTATTTTGCGGTGCAAGGTTCTGTCCGCGTGGAAACGAAAAAGCTTGAATTGCGGCCCGGTGTTTACCTCCAGCAAGTAAATTCTCAGGTTTCGATCGATAGCCAGATCCAGACCTAACTCACGCAGCGAGTATGGATTCATGGCACGTGCGACTTGTAAGCCAAGCGCGAAAATTCTTTGTTCTGTTTTCCGACATTGTTGTTCGGACATGCCCATGCTTCTTCTTAACGAGTTGAACAGCCTGATGGGTCTACCGCCCCGGCAGTAATTGGTGACGATTTTATTGGGGGCGGCCCATTTCCCCATGATCCCCATGACCTCCCAGGATGTTCCTGGTTTTAACACGAGGAGGCGGTAGTCGATTGGACGCCGCTTGATCGTCACCATGGAAATGCCCTGTTGAACCAGGTATCGCCTTCTCCCTGTCAACCGGGTGACAACGGAATACAGCTTGCGCCGATCCTGTACGATTCTGCTTGTGACACCTGCTTGCACATGATAAGCTTTCCGACCGCGTCGAATTCGAATGATACCGCCGCCCCCAGTCCCTCGATCCGGTTTCAGATAGAGAACAGGGTATTTACGGAGAAGATAAAACAGCGTTTGTTGGTTCAGCAGGTGTGTTTCAGGCAGAAAAGGACGGATTGACTGATGCCTTGCGAGGATCCGGTGCTTTTTCAACTTGCTCCAGATGCCCATGAACACATTCCCTCCATTGCATTCGTGTTTTGGTTCAGTATCCTATGATGGTTGCAAACAGCCTGTATAGACCGGTATCTTTCGTGGCGTTTCAGATGTAACCCCGTGATAAAAAAAGCTTCGATTGAAGCCCTCTCGAAGAAGCTGGTTCTTCGTTAGAGGAAACTTTTTATGCGTTCCGGAAAGTTTGTTTCAGGACGCTTTCACACGGTGAAGCCCTTAAACTTTCCTGCACGATAAGAAAACCCAGCCGACACCAGAAAGGGACCCGAACCCTTTCCTTGTGGCTGTATTCGATGTCCCAATGTTATAAATTCTTATACACGATGAGAAAAGAGCCATACCCACAGGTTTGGCTCCATCACGGATTTTCTTTATCAATCAGTAGCAGCGATTAATAACGGCGCCCGTCCCTGCGGCGCCGGCAGCATTCTGGCGGACAGAATCGACAGTGGTCAGGACAGAATCGTCGCCAATCTGGCGGTCGATAGGGGGGGCGGTAGGGAGGCCGTTCTGGCCTTTGTTCCGGCCAAAATGCCGAATATCCAGGCCATTGAGAGCTATGATAAGACATGACATTCACCTGCCTTCGTCTTTCTTTCATTACCCTACTTGTATATTCATGTCCTCTCATCATTGCATAGACAATCGACACCAAGCCAAACAAAAAGAGGTTGCTACCTATTCGGTCTGAGAGTCTCCCCTTCCTTGCAGCGAGAGAGAGGCAAGCGGATCCTAAGCAAAAAACCGTTGAGACCTTGCTCAACGGTTTGTCCTTTTATGCTACTTCACCATTTTTCCCATCCGCCTGGCTGCCTCCATGATGGGGACAGCATATTCGCTCATCATTTCCGGGGTTAAACGGTTGGATGGACCGGAAGCAGCGATTGCTGCGACCAGTTTGCCGTTTCGATTAAAGATCGGAGCAGCGACTGCCGCCGCCCCAAGCTCCCTCTCCTCCACGCTGGTAGCGTACCCCTGCTGGCGAATCTGCTCCAACTGCTCGATGTACGCTTCCTTGTCAATCGATTCCGGCCAGTGGGGATCCTGCAGAACCGCTTGCAGCACTTCCGGATCCGCGTATGCCACAAGTACCTTGCTGGAAGCCCCGACGGACAGCGGCATTCTCGCTCCGACGGGAGCCACGCGACGAATCGGCTGGTTGCTCTGTACGGCCTGGATGCGAATCCGCTCGTTGCCATCCCGCACGTACAAGCTGATCGTCTCCCCTACTACATCTCGTAGCCGCTCCATTTCCGGAAGCAAAATGATTGCCGGATCGTCAGAGTGAGCCAGACTGGCAGACAGCTCCCACAGGCGAAAGCCCAGTCGATACTTGTCCGTCTGCACGTCCCGGATGACGAAGCCTTTGCTCTCCAGCGTCGCCAGCAGCCGGTGCACTGTGCTTTTGTGCAGAGAGACACGTGCGGCAATCTCGCTTAACCCCAGCTCTTTTTCGTCCGTAAAGCAGAGCAGGACTTCAAGTGCCCGCTCCACTGCCCGCACGGTTGATTTTTGTTCCTCCATCGTTCCGCACCTCTTCTTTCATGCTCTCCGTTCGTTTCATTAGATGAAATCATGTTACTTGTCAGTATACAGAAAAAAAAGACAACGAGTAAAGTAGCGAGTGCCAACCTATTTTGAAAAAATAGGGCATCCTCCTAAAGCCTTCTGAAGATGTAGTCATAGTTTAGTAGATGAACAGCTTATCTATTACAGGCAGTAAGGAGCTGGTGCCTGTTGGCAAGAAGTAAAACCAAGTATACCAAGTACGCGGTTTTACGCCGCGAGCCGTCACTGCATCCCGCATTGCCCGAAACTCTCCCGTTGGCACTAGCGAACATGAGCCGTTTGCTCGGCAAATATTCGAAAGTCGTTGCGAAACCGTCGACAGGCAGCAGAGGAGCCGGTGTGATCATGGTCTCCTCTCAGGGGCACAATCGGTACTCCGTTCACTATGGACGAGTGCGGCATACATGTAAAGGTCTGAACAGAACCTATACGCATGTGCGCAGCAAGGTGAAAAGGAGCTATATCGTCCAGCGCGGCATTTCGTTGGCGACTGTGAACGGCCGTCCCTTTGACATCCGGGTGATGGTACAGCGCAGAATCGGAGGGAATTGGGTAATCACCGGCATGTTGGCCAAAGTGGCGGGCCCCGGCTATATCGTCACCAATATCGGGCGAAGCAAAGGAAAGGTACTGCCGCTTCGCACCGCCATTCGCCTCTCCAGCGCATGCCGTCTGTCCCAAGCTGCTATCATCAGAAGGATTCGAAGCGTCGCACTTCGGGCTGCCAGACGGTTGGCCACCTACTACACGAGTCAACGGGTATTCGGTTTGGACATGGGCATCGACAGCAGCGGCAGGGTCTGGATTATTGAAGCCAACCTAACTCCGGATATCACCTTGTTCCTCAAAATGAGAGACAAGCGGATATACCGTACCATCTTGGCCTATCGGCGACAAAACCGGAATCGGAAAAGGTAACCCGCGCTTTGAAACCGGGTTACCTTTGGTCTTTTTCATCCTCCAAATGGTGCACATGGAAGTTACTCACGCCGACTGCGCGGACGTACCCGTTTCAATACCGCGCAGGATGCAACATGTTTTGCCACACTCTCTCCTCCTGCTCCATGAAAACGATAGGAAGTTTACATTTCCACAGTTTACCACACCATTCCATTGATATACAGAAAAAATGCCGACCCGCTGCACATTCAGCGGGTCGGCAAGCTCACGGCAACAACAGATACGCCAGCGGTGTGACCAAGATCAGCGTCAACACGGTACGTTCGAACCATATGACGAGCAGCTGCGGAATACTGATCGGAATTTCTGTGGAGAGGATACAGGGAATGCTGGCTGAGAAGAACAGAACGGACGACACGGATACCACGGCGATGATGAATTTGGTGACGAGCGGTGCTTCGGCCACCAGCAGTGCCGGCAGGAACATCTCCGCGATTTCGATTGCGGATGCTTTTGCGGCAAGCAGCGGTTCCGGGATCTGCAGAAGCAGGGTGATCGGATAGAAAATATACCCGACGATGTCAAAAATCGGGGTAAACTCTGCCAGCACGAGACCGAGCAGACCGACGGACATGATGGACGGCAGGATGCTCATCGTCATGACAAACCCGTCGCGCAGATTTGTCCATATGTTCTTACCCAGTCCGGGAGATTTGTCCGCAGTCAGCATGGCCTCTTTCCAGGCATGCTGCAGACGCTTTTCCGTGATGACTTCCTCGGGATCTCCCTTGCCGTCATAATACTCGTCGCTCATCTTGCTCAGCGGCCAGAGTCGGACCGTTACAGCTGTCACCAGGAACGTGATGACCAGCGATACCCAGAAATACAGGTTCCAGATCTCCATGAGACCGAGAGTTTTGGCAATGACAATCATAAACGTGGCGGACACGGTGGAGAAGCCGGTCGCGATGATCGCCGCTTCTTTTGCGGTGTACTTGCCTTCCTTGAACACCCGGTTGGTAATCAACAGACCAATCGAATAGCTTCCAACGAATGAGGCAACCGCATCGACCGCGGAGCGGCCAGGCGTCTTCCAAATCGGACGCATGATCGGTTGTACCAACGCCCCGATGAATTCCATCAAACCGTACCCAACGAGCAGCGCGAGGAATACGGAACCAATGGGAACCACCAGTCCCACGGGAATGACCAGCTTTTCAAACAGGAACGGTCCCATGTTTTTGTCCATCAGCCAGGCAGGACCTATTTTCAGGTAAATCATCAGAGCCACAACGACACCGAGCACTTTCAGCACGGAGAATGCCATGTTGACCTTGCTTTTGTTCCAGCTTTTGGTCACAAACGGGTAAACGGCTCCCAGCAGGATCACCAAGAGGGCATAGAGTGGAATCAGAGAAGGAACGGATGCCCGAATCCAGCTGACAACATGGTCAAGCGGAATCGACGACGTCGTGCCTGCGGTAATCGGGATAAAAAACATAAAAATGCCGACGAGACTGAACACGATAAACTTCCATGCATTGGCAGAAGTATAATAGGCTGGCTTCTGCTCTGTTCTCGCCAGGCTTTCCGGACTTGGTGCAGCCATTTTCAATATCCCCCTTTGACTTCAAAGTCGTTTCCCACCCGGTCCTATCCGATCATTCTTTATTTCTCTCTCTGTTTGAATCCCGTGAGAAACGTAAGCATGGTGTGGACCGCCGTTTTGACGGTGGCTTCTCCTCTGTCCTTAAACGGATCAAGACAGACCAGATCCATCGCTTTCACTTTCGGGTGTTTCCCCGCGAGGTAAACAGCTTCAAACAATTCGTCGCTGCGCATGCCTCCCGGTGTGGAGGCGGGAACGCCAGGACCGTAACTGATGTCGAGCACGTCCATGTCCACGGTAACATAGATGGTATCCACTTTTGCTGCAAGCTGTTCCAGCGCCTTTCTGACGGTTGGCTCGAGTCCCCGCTTCCGCGCCTGCTGCATGGTGGTATAGCGCACCCCGACTTCATCAGCGTACGTTTTGAGGGACCGGGCGTTGAAAAAGCCGTGGAGCCCGATGTTGTGGACGTCCTCACCTTTGACCACGCCGCTCTCAATCAGATTGCGAATCGGAGTGCCGTTGCTTGGCCCGTTGTCCGTCAAATCCCGCAGGTCAAAGTGGGTGTCCATCTGGAGGATGCCTATGCGTTCCTGTGGGTGTGCGTCATTCCAGCCCTTGACCAGCATGGCGGTGATGGAGTGGTCTCCTCCCATGGACACCGGCATCATATGGGGATGATGGGTCCGCATGTGGAACATCGCTTCCCGAATGTTCCGATGGCACTGCTGGATATCCGTCACGTTCTGACGGACGTCTCCCAGATCGACGACGCGTAGATCGGACAGATCTTCGTCGCAGTCCAGATTGTAGGTGGTAAAATACTTCCATGCCCTGCGGAGCGCGTCCGGATTTTCGCTGGCCGCCGAGGCGGAGATGGACGAACGGGAGAGCGGTACGCCGAGAATGGCGACGTCGTACCGCGTCCAGTCGTATGCTTCCGCTTGCGTGGGGTCAAGCGTCTGGATCCACTCGTTTACCTTTGGTTCCGCGGGGACGGCGCTTTTGTCCCAGACAAAGCTTGGCGGTTTGAGCAATGGATACGGATATGCCTTCACGCCAAACGCCCTCCGTCCACGACCTTCACGCCCGCCTTGATCACGGTATGCACGTGGTTCACGCCGTAGCGATACTGCAGCACCAGGTAGTTGGGTACGTCAAAGATCGCAATGTCCGCCTTTTTCCCCGGCTCGATACTGCCGATCTCATGGCCCCGCTTGATTGCATGGGCCGCATTGATCGTAGCGCCGGCGAGCGCTTCTGCGGGAGTCATCCCCATTTTCAGGCAGCTAAGATTCATGATCAGCGGCAGGGAAACCGTCGGAGATGACCCTGGATTGCAGTCGGTGGAGATCGCGACCGGCACACCGGCGTCGATCATTTTCCGCCCATTGGCCGACTCGGCCATCAGGAAGAAGGCGGTACCCGGAAGCAGGACGGCGATCACGCCTTTTTCCGCCATCATCCTGATGCCGTTGTCAGAGGCCCGAAGCAGATGGTCTGCGGAAACGGCCCCGATGTCAGCGGCGAGCTCCGCTCCTTCGTACGGTTCAATTTCGTCTGCGTGAATTTTCGGCAGCAGGCCGTGCTTCACACCTGCCTCGAGTATGCGCTTCGACTGCTCCGGGGTAAATACGCCCCGCTCGCAGAAGACGTCGTTGAATTCAGCCAGGCCGCGTCTCGCCACCTCCGGGATCATCTCCTCGATCACCAGCTCGACGAAGCGATCAGGATTCTCCTTGAACTCCTTCGGTACGGCATGGGCCCCCATAAACGTGCTGACGATGTCAACGGCGTGCTGCTCGTTGAGCTGTTTGGCCACTTCCAGCTGCTTGATCTCGTCTTCGAGCGTCAGGCCATACCCGCTTTTTGCTTCCACTGTCGTTACGCCGTGCAGCAGGAACTGATCAAGACGCTTTTTGCTCTGTGCAAACAGGGTTTCGTGATCGGCCTTGCGGGTAGCGGACGTGGTGGCGTGAATTCCCCCGCCGTTGTTCATGATTTCCATGTAGGTGGCACCCTGCAGCCGCATATGAAATTCGTTTTCGCGGGTTCCCGCATGGACCAGATGCGTGTGCGGATCAACCAGTCCAGGGGTGACGAGCCTGCCTGAAGCATGTATGATTTCCGCTTCCTGCAGCCGATCTCGGTACACTTCCGCCAGTTCATCATCGCGGCCGACAGCGCGAATGATGCCGTCTTCCAGCCATACACTGCCGTTTTCAATGATCCCAAGCTCTCCCATTCGCTTTCCAACGAGCGGCGCTTCCGAGCCTCCCGCAAGCGAAACCAGTTGGCTTGCGTTCCGGATGAATACGGGTTTCGTCTGCTTGTTCATGGCGTCTCCTTTCTAACATCCACCCTTCAGCATGGGGATGTGCACGCCTTTCTCCTTGGCGGTTTTCACGGCAAGATCGTACCCGGCATCAGCATGACGGACGATTCCCATCCCCGGGTCGGTAGTCAGTACGCGTTCCAGGCGTTTTGCCGCTTCTTCGGTACCGTCAGCGACGATCACCATGCCGGCGTGCAGGGAGTAGCCCATACCGACGCCCCCGCCGTGGTGAACAGAAACCCAGCTTGCCCCGCCTACGGCGTTGATGAGCGCGTTCAGGATCGGCCAGTCCGCTACAGCGTCGCTGCCGTCCTTCATTGCTTCCGTTTCGCGGTTCGGCGACGCCACGGATCCGGAATCCAGGTGGTCGCGGCCGATGACGATCGGTGCCTTCAGTTCACCGCGAGCCACCATGTCATTGATGATCTTGCCGAAGCGTGCCCGTTCGCCGTAGCCCAGCCAGCAGATGCGAGCGGGCAGACCCTGGAACTGAATGCGCTCTTGGGCCATGCGGATCCAGTTGCATAGTCGGGTGTTGGAGCTGAATTCGCGCAGGATCACTTCGTCGGTCTTGTAGATGTCTTCCGGATCACCGGAAAGCGCCGCCCAGCGGAATGGCCCCTTGCCTTCGCAGAACTGCGGGCGGATGTATGCAGGTACGAAGCCCGGGAAGTTGAATGCATCCTCGACGCCCTCGTCCTTGGCCACCTGCCGGATGTTGTTGCCGTAGTCGAAGGTGACCGCTCCGCGTTCTTGCATGTTCAACATGGCGCGTACATGCTCGGCGATACTCGCCTTTGATTTTGCCACGTAGGCTTGCGGATCTATTTTACGCAGCTCGGCAGCTTCTTCCAGGCTCATGCCCACGGGGATGTAGCCGTTCAGCGGGTCGTGTGAAGAAGTTTGGTCCGTCAGCACGTCCGGAATAAATCCGCGCTCGAGCATTTGGTTCAGAACTTCCGGAGCGTTGCCCAATAGACCGATCGAGATCCCTTTCTTCTCGCGCTTGGCCTCTTGTGCCATCTGGATCGCTTCGTCCAGGCTTTCCGTCATGATATCCAGGTAGCGTGTGTCCAAACGGCGCTGGATCCGAGTGCGATCCACTTCGATGTTGATGCTGACTCCGCCGTTGAGCGTGACGGCGAGCGGTTGTGCTCCACCCATCCCCCCCAGGCCGGCCGTAACCGTGATGGTGCCGGCAAGTGTACCCTCGAAGTGCTGACGGGCGCACTCCGCAAACGTTTCGTACGTGCCCTGCACGATCCCCTGGCTGCCGATGTAAATCCAGCTGCCCGCGGTCATCTGTCCGTACATCATCAGGCCTTTTTTGTCCAGCTCGTGGAAGTGATTCCAGTTGGCCCAGGCTGGCACCAGGTTGGAGTTGGCAAGCAGTACGCGCGGCGCATCCGCATGGGTCTTGAATACGGCAACCGGCTTGCCCGATTGAACCAGCAGCGTCTCGTCACTCTCCAGTTTGGCAAGCGTTTCCACGATCGTTTCAAAGCACTCCCAGTCGCGCGCCGCCTTGCCGATCCCGCCGTATACAACCAGATTTTCCGGGTGCTCTGCCACGTCGGGATTCAGGTTGTTCAAGAGCATCCGCAGGGCAGCTTCCTGGATCCAGCCTTTTGCGTGCAGCTTGGTTCCGGAGTATTGTTGGATCAGGTCTTGTATGGTTTGCGTTTTCGTCATGATTTCACCTGCTTTTTCCGAATGTTCTTGCTTACTCATGAGTATAAAAAACAGCCGCTTTTGAAAACAGGCGGCTGTTTTTCGAATTTTTCTCATTATTTACGCATCAAAAAGCAGATCGGAAAACGCTTGCGCGAAAAACTTATCCTTTCTTTCGGTTTTTATTCTTTTTTACGATTTCGAAATGAACGTGGGGTTGTCCCCGTTTTTTCCTTGAAAATCTTGCTAAAGTAGTTGCCGTTGACAAATCCCGTCTTTTCCGCGATTTCCTGCACCGGCCATTTGGTATCCAGCAAGAGCCGCTGCGCTTCTTTGACCCGGATCGCCGTCAGCAGCTGGCGATACGAGCTTCCCTGCTTTTTCGACAGGAGCGAGCTGAAATAGGCAGGACTTCGGTCCACGTGGCGGGCCACATCCTCCAGTCGCAATTCGGGATTGCGAAAATGTTCTTCCATATAGCGGATTGCCTGCTCGATCACGTCTGCGCGGGCGTTCTCCTGATGCATTTTGGCTGAATCCATGACTTCGTACAAAAACAGCAAAAACTCCTGAACGATGCGGTAGAGTATCGGATTGTACAAGATCGTTTCAAAGACGCGGTGGTAGCGCTCTTCCAACGCCCCTTGGTCCAGGAAGTACGACTTCATAAATCGACGCACCTGGGCCAATATGCTGGTGAGCCTGATACGCAGCAACCCCGGTTCAGGGTACGGTTCTTCCTTGTTGAGGAATTGCTGGTACATCCACTGCTTGATTTTCTCCCTGTCCGCGTCATTCAACATGTCAATCCACGTCCGCTGCTCCGCCGGGGTCAAAAACGGGTCGATCATCACCCAGTCCACTTTGTCTTCGACGACGGATATTTGCCGGTAACCTTTGAAAAAGCGGATCTCCAGCGCCTGTCTGGCATGCAGGTACTTCTGGTTCAGCGAGATGGACGGATCATGTGAGTCGTAGACAACCAGCGAGAGCGGCTCGGCATGGTCGGCCTCCCACTCTGCCAGCAGTCGTTTTCCCAGCTGCTTCAACCGCTGCGCAGGCTGTTCACCTGCGAGGGAAAAGACGCAGACGATCAAATCGCTGAGCGGCAGCAAAACCGGAGCCTCCAGGAACGGAAATTCGTCGAGAAACGATAACAGCAGCGGATGCTGTTTCGGATTTTCCAGCTGCAACAGCATCAATTGCAGGTGGCCGCCTGACGCCTCCTGGGGAAGAAACAGCGACCGGTAGGAAAGGGCCGGCTGTTTCGGTTCCACTGCCTGTTCCGCCTCCCCCCTGCTTTGCCCAACCGTTCGACAGCAGCGGGTCAACACACGTCTGATGTGGTCGGGAGATTGCGGTTTGATCCACAAATCGCTGGCGTTCAGCTCAATGCCCTGCATTGCCCGCTCAAACGTGGCTTCTGCCGTCGTAACGATGACAGTCGGCTTAAACCGCCTGGCCAGCTGTTTGAGACGATCCCAGCCGTCTTTGGGAATCATGTCCAGCTCGATGCAGATGACATCCGGCGCTTCGGACTCCAGCAGTTGTACCGTCTCCGGCATGGAACCCGCCGTCAGGATTCGGTCAAAGGGAATGGCATACGAGGAGACCAGCCAGCCGATCCCTGTCCGTTCGTTTGGGTCGCGGTCTGCGATCAGTAACGTCGCCATAGGTGAACTCCTTTTGGACAAAGTCGTTAGTCCTATTGTACCTATTCGACCACTGCCCACGCAAAGTGCACATGCTCAAACGCGCGATAGCCGTCCGTGCGGCCCTGAAAGTAGCGATCCTGGATCTCGGCTGGACTCAGGTTCTCCTGGAGACGCAAACCGATACGCGCAAGATCTGCGGCCAGCGTGGACGGGTCAAAGCCCGTTTGCATCGGCTCGCCCGACCGACGCACAGCCTCCTGCATCCGTTTTACCCGTACAGCCGCTCTCTCGGGAACAAATGCGTCCGTATCCAGATAATCGAAAACGATGGCGCTGCCGGCCGGTGCGATGCCGGCAATCGAACGCAACATGTCGAACACCACGTCGCGTGACAGATAATAGGTGACCCCTAACCAGCTAAAGAAGCTTGCAGTATGCGATTCATACGAGGAATGCTTGAGTGCCGCAACCAGGCTCTCTTTCGTGAAATCCACCGGAACGAAGTGCAGCTGCTCCGGATGTTCCCAGCCCAGCTCAGCGAGACGGTGACGCTTTAACGCTTGCGTGGCCGGATGGTCGACCTCAAACACCCGAAGCTGCCTTGCCATCTCCGGTCTCCGAAACGCAAACGTATCCATCCCAGCCCCGAGGATCACATACTGCTGCACGCCCTGCTTGACGGCTGTTTCCAGGCTGTCCTCCGTATAACGCGCACGGCTGATCGTGATGGAAGTGCTTTGGGCTCGCATGACCAATGCCAAGGCTCTCTCCTGATCCGGGCACGACGCAGCGCTTTCAGGATCAAAAAAAGGAAGCGCCAGCGCCAGATTCCGTCCCAGATTCGTGAATTCTTCCTCCGTAAGCATTTGACCGGCGAGAAAGTCATCAAAGATCTTTGGGGTATCGTGTTTGGCATGATAGGCACGGGAGTAGGCAGATATCAATGCGGTAAGGCTGACTTTGTCCATCAAAAATCCTCCTTGGAACCATTTTTTTGTCTGCTGAATACCCAGATGGAATCACACCCTATTTTTTATCATAATTCCAAAAACAAAGTCAACAAATAAATTTTTATCATATCATAATTATTAAATTTTGTCAAATGTTTTTTTGAACAAAAAAACCGAGGCAAGGCCCCGGTTCTGTTGGGTTGCGATCGGGATTCTCCCCCGATCTCACAAGCGCGCTTCGTTATGACGTAATCGACAGATTGGGATTGTACCGCTTTACGTACGAAAGAATTTCTTCTCCTTCCAGCAGGCGGACGACCAGTTGGATCTGCTGTTCCCCGAGGAATTCCCGCAGTTGTTCCGAACCTCGCTGCAGTCGTTTGCGTGCCGTCTCCGGAAGGGTCAGCACGTGAGGGACAAGCAGCTGCAGGTACCAAAGGCCGGTGTGCTCTTCCGAGATGTCGATTTCCAGTTCCATGTCTTTGCTTTCGAAAGCGTACAGCACATTAAACAGCGCCTCTCTCATAGCAGCGTCAAAGCTCCCCACCTCAACGCGCAGTACGCTCAGGTAGTACTCTTCGTTGAACAGCACGATTTGCTCGTCAATCGGTTGGTACTTCTTTTGCAGATGATCCATGTGAACTCCCCCCATTTGAAAATTGCTTCCTGCCTTAAAAAAAGCTTCGATTGAAGCCCTCTCGAAGAAGCTGGTTCTTCGTTAGAGGAAACTTTTTATGCGTTCCGGAAAGTTTATTTCAGGGCGCTTTCACACGGTGAAGCCCTTAAACTTTCCTACACGATAAGAAAACCCAGCCGACTTAAGCGATCGCTGGTGTCGGCTGGGGCCCGAACACTTCTCTAGTGGCTGTATTGGATGTCCAAATTTATAAATTCTTATACACTTACAAAAGCGTACTGCCTTCCGCCAACGCCTGCGCGTCTTCACGGGTAATCAGCACGGCCCGCGGTTTGCCCCCGCTCTGTCCGGCCACGTGCCCTTCCCCTTCCATCATCTCAATCAATCGGGCGGCGCGGTTGTAGCCGATGCGGAACCGGCGCTGCAGCGCCGATGCGGAGGCCTGCCCCTGCTCCGCCACAAACAGCAGCGCCTCGTGGTAGAGCGGATCGTCACCCATGTCGTAGGATTGTACCTGCTGCTCCAAATCTTCCTTGCTGAAGTAGTACTCCGGTTTCCGCTGCTTTTTGATCATGTTGGTGACTCGCTCGATCTCGTCGTCAGAGACGTAGTTTCCCTGCAGGCGAACAGGCGTCGCTCCGCTCTCGAGGAAAAGCATGTCCCCTCGTCCCAGCAGCCGCTCCGCTCCCGACTGATCGAGGATCGTTCGGGAATCGACTTGCGAGAATACCGCAAACGCCAATCGCGTCGGAACGTTTGCCTTGATGTTCCCGGTGATGACGTCCACGGACGGGCGCTGCGTGGCCAGCAGCAAATGAATGCCGCAGGCCCGGGCCTTTTGCGCAATGCGGATGATGCAGTCCTCCACGTCCTGCGGGGAAACCATCATCAGGTCGGCCAGCTCGTCAATCACAATGACAATGTAGGGCAGCGGTTCATCCGTGGTCAAATTGTAGCGGTCAATATCGCGCACGCCGGCGTCCACAAACAGGGCGTAGCGCTTTTCCATCTCCTCCACGGCCCACTTGAGGGCGGCGGTCGCCTGCTTGGCGTCCGTCACCACAGGGGTAACCAGGTGAGGCAGATGGTTGTACGGCGCCAGCTCCACCATTTTCGGGTCGATCAAAAGGAGGCGAACCTGCTCCGGAGAAGCCTTGTACAGCAGGCTGACGATGATGGAGTTGATACATACGCTTTTTCCCGAGCCGGTGGCACCGGCAATCAGTCCATGCGGCATTTTTTTGATATCGGCGACAATCGGATCGCCGCCGATGTCCATCCCCAGCGCCACCGCCAACGGAGACGGATGGTTGAGGAACTTCTCCGACCCGATGATGCGGCTGATGAAAACCGGCTCGCTTTTCAGATTCGGGACCTCGATCCCGACGGCGTTTCGTCCGGGAATCGGCGCTTCGATGCGAATGTCTTTGGCCGCCATGTTCAGCTTGATATCGTCAATCAGGCCGGTAATTTTGTTCACCTTGACGCCCGGCGCAGGCTGGAGCTCGAAACGTGTGACGGACGGCCCCTTGACGATGCCGACTACCTGGGCACTGACGTTGAAGTTGCTCAACGTCTCCTCCAACAGCTGTTTCTGGTCCAGCGTGTATTCGTAATCGTCTTCACTCAGGGATGGAGACGGATTCAACAGCGACAGCGAAGGCAGCTCGTAATGGCTGACACTCTCGACCGTCCGACTGACAGGCTCTTCTGCCACGCGCGACTGTGCGGGCGGCTGGGGCGGTGAAACCGGCATGTACACCGGACGCTCCGGTTCAGGTTCAGCGACCCGCTCCTCGCTGATCGTCCGTTCCGATGTCTCCTCCCCCGCCCCTGTTTGCCGTGCGGTCGGTTCTTCCTGTTTCGCTGCGGATTCCGCATCCGCATGCGGCTCCTCGACAGCTGACTCTCCTGTCTGCGGCTCCTCGGGCCATTGCCCGTTTGTTCCGTCATTTTTAGGCTGATCAACCACCGGGTTTTCCGCAGGCATCGACTCTTCCTCTGGCACCGGCTCCAGGACCGGTTCCCTCACATCCTGCTCATCCACATCCGGTGTCACAGCGACGTCTTCAACCGTGTCTTGTTCAACCAAATCAGGCCCTGATACGACCGGCTCCATCGAGACAGCCGGTATCGATGCGGCTGCCTCCTTTTTTCCACTTGTCACCTCGGTCGCAGTGACAGCCTGCGGCCGAGCCTCCGTTTCCGCGTTTCTTTGCCGTTCCACTCTCGGCTGGGAGGGGGAATCGACCTTGCCATAAATGGGGGAAATCACTTCTGTCGGTTTATAGGGACGCTTCTCCACAAAAGCAGGTCCGGCGGTCGCCTTATGCACCGCGACCGGTTGTTCCTCTCCCGGCACTGACGCCTGCTCGCGCTTCAGCTTGCGGGACGGTTCGTCGGGGATCACGGGGAAGCGAAACTGCCGCTCCTTTTCCCTCCTTGAGGTGCTCGCCGGAAGCTCGCTCATTCGTTCTCGCGGGTAAATCCTTTTCGTTTTTGCCTGGAGCTGACCGGGGGGAACAGACAGGCGAGCGCTTTTCTGCTGTTCGTCATCTTCTCCCTGCAGGTACCGTATCAGCTTTTGCAGCCACGACCACATGTGCAAATACTTCCTTTCTGCTTGACCTCTTGTTCTCTTTCCTATCATCTTACCATGAAAGTACCGGTTGTTTTTGCTAGATTGCCGATTTTTTTCCGATTTTCCTGAAACGTTTTCCAGATTTGGACGTATTACTCTTGCGGGAATATTTTACCAAACGAATATGGGATGAGGAGGACATGGAGCATGTGGAAAAAAGGAAGCATTCTGCTGCTGGCGTTGATGCTGCTGCTCGTCGGCTGCTCAAGCGAAGCATCGCTGGTACGAGACTCGATCGCAGCGTCGCTGGAAAAACCCAATTATGATTATCACGGCACCTTGAAGCTGACGGGGGATATCGAGAAGCTCCCGCAGGCGCTGGGCGAAGAGGAAAACAAGGAGTTTGCCGCTTTCGCTGCCGCCCTGAAAGCTGGCCTGACCGTATCCGGTTCGCAGAAGGATCTGCAAAACACCAAGCTGGTGCTCAGCGTGAGTGACGATAAGCTGCTGCGTGAAAAGGGCCTTTGGACAGGGGAGAAAAACGCTTCGGTGGAGCTATTGCTCAACGATGATCGCCTTTACATAAAGACCCCGCTGGATCAGAAGCATCTGCTGGTCGACACGCAGATGCAGCAGCCGTTCCCGACAGCGAGCGGCATGAGCGAAACATCCGCCATCGATCCGGTGAAATGGAAAGATTTCCATGACAAAATGAACAAGCTGGTCCTGGACTTCATGAAAAAGTACATCGCCACATACGGCTATAAGCTGTCTGACGCAAAAAATCTCGGTACGGAAACGGTTGCGCTGCCAAACGGCCAAAGCGTCGAAGCGACACACGTAACCATGGAGCTTGACCTGAAGGAGCTGGTTGACATGCTCCTATACACCGCCAAGGATGCGACCACGAATGCCGACGTGAAGACGTTCGCGGTCGACTTCATGGTGCTGACCCAGTCCCTTTCGGAAGAGATGGATCCAGCGGTAAAGAAGACAACAGAAGCGGAAAAACGGGCTGCGGCAGAAGCAACGGTCACCATCGGTCTGACCGCCCTCAAGGAATGGCTCGATACCGAAGGCAAGAAATACACCTCCGACGAAATCGTCAAAATGGCAAAAGCGGAAGGTCTGGATGAACTCAAGTGGAATCTGGACTTTTACATTGACGAAAACAAAATGCCGGTTCGCCAAAAAGGAACATTCAGCGTAACCTTCCACGCACCGAAATGGAAAGAGCCGTTGACCATCGGGTTGGAATCCGATCAGTACATGTACAATTTCGGCAAGGCAACCGCCTATCCCATTCCGAAGGCGGATGAAACGGTTACCGTTGAACAGCTGGAAAAAGACAAAGAGGCCGTCTCCGCTTTCCATGAAACAGGCTTCCTGCGCAAACTGCTTGAATTGGCGCTGGAAGAGAAGAAAGCCCGTCTGAACAAAGGTAGTGCACCCTAACAAAGCATAGGCATGATGGGTTAAGCATCATGCCTTTTTTCATCCCTTTACAGGAATTTTCGGAAAAATCAAGAATCCATTACTCCATGGTACCTTCTGAAGGAGTGATGGATGTGTTGGATGTGCTTCAAAAAGACGTGCGAAACTGCCGTAACGACTTTCCCTCTCTGGCCCGAACCGTCTCCGGAAAACAGGCCGCTTTTTTTGACGGTCCTGGCGGCACCCAGGTTCCCAATCAGGTGATTGACGCGATCTCCCTGTATTACAAAACATGCAACGCCAACGCCCACGGCCCGTTCGTCACCAGCGTCGAGACGGATGAAACGGTAAAGCTTGCACGGGAAGCAATGGCGGCCATGCTGGGGGCTCCCGGACCGGAGTGCATCTCATTCGGAGCGAACATGACCACTCTCGCCTTTGCCTTGAGCCGGGCCTTCTCTCGCCTCTTGAAGCCGGGGGATGAGGTTCTGGTAACCGATCTGGACCACGAAGCGAACCGCGGCCCCTGGCAGACGCTCGCCAGTCATGGGGCTGTGATCCAATCCGTTCGCATGACCGCGGACGGCACTCTCGATATGGACGATCTGTCAGCCAAGCTCTCTGACAAAACGAGGCTGGTGGCAGTCGGCTACTCCTCCAATGCGCTGGGAACCGTAAACGACCTGCTCCACATTCGCAGACTCACCCGGGCGGTCGGAGCCCTTCTGATCGTCGACGCCGTTCATTATGCGCCGCACTTCCCCATCGACGTACAGCAGCTGGACCCCGATGTGCTGCTGTGCTCAGCCTACAAGTTTTACGGTCCCCACGTCGGCGTACTCTACTCACGGCGCGGCCTGCTCGACCGGCTGCCGACAGATAAACTGCGGCCGCAGGACGATGACGCTCCCTACCGGATCGAAACCGGAACGCTGAACTTCGCTTCCCTCGCCGGGGTAACTGCCGCCGTCCGCTACATCGCCGCGTTCGGCAGTGGTGGATCGCTGCGGGAGCGGGTCGTCTCCGGGATGGAAACAATCCACGCCCATGAGCTTGCACTGGCTCGCCGTCTGTACGACGGGCTGCAAGCAATGAAGCACGTTCGCCTCTACGGGCAACCGTTCGGCGAGGAACTGCGGGCGCCTACCGTCTCGTTCGTCGTCGACGGAGTTGATTCACAGCTGGCAGCCAAACAACTGGCAGAACACGGCATCTTCGTATGGGGCGGTCACTTTTACGCCATGCGCGTAATCGAGTCGCTTGGGCTGGAAGAGGCAGGCGGGCTGGTGCGTGTCGGTATCTCCGTTTACAACACGGCCGAAGAGGTGGATCGACTGCTGGAGGTCGTTCGCGCCATGCAGTGAAAAACCAAAGGGAAAACGGAGCAAATCATCCCCAACCCGATGCTGTCTGGTTGGGGATTTCCCTTTCACTGCGCTTGTTCTACGGATATAATGTGAGATGGAAGCAGAGGGGGTGATCACTTGTTGCAAACAGCTATTGGACGCTTGCGTGTCATCGGGTTTCTCGAAGGAATCTCTTATCTGATTCTCCTCGGAATTGCCATGCCGTTGAAATACTTTGCCGGGTTGCCCACGGCGGTTACCGTCATCGGAATGGCTCACGGCGTGCTGTTCGTGTTATTCGTACTTGCCGTTCTGCAAGTGATGTTCAAACATCGCAAGTCCATTCTGTGGGGCATAGGCGCTTTTGTGGCTTCATTGGTCCCTTTTGGCACCTTCGTGCTCGACGCACAAATTCGCAAGGACATCCATTCATCATAAGCGGATGCTCCCTTCACGAAAGTGGCTGCCTCCGTGGCAGCCCTTGTATTTTGGAAAGGATGAAGCGCAGTGGCATTCGGGATCACAAGAGAAGAATTGAATAAGTGGAAAGAAGCGGTGACCAGGGGGGAGATTGCTTTTTTGACTCATTATTGGTTTGATCCGCGTTTTCCAGACATCAAAACCGTGACAAAGGTGGGGTGCAAGAATCTCAAGATCCTGTCTGATTGGTGCCAAGCCCATGGACTAAATCCCGCCTATATTCATGACCGCCCTCCGTTCCCCCACTTCGATCTGATGGGTCCCAAGCAGAAGGAAATCCTGCTAAAGGAAAACATCCGGGAGCATTTGACCCGGTTTCGCATGCTGTAATATCGTCTGCTTGATTTTCATGCTTCATTTCCTCCCCTTCGCCAAATACGTTCGCAATACTTGTTCCGCCTTTTGGGCCAACAATTCCGGCGCCCGTTCCATCGCTTCCTCAAGCGTCATGGGACCGTTTACAATGCTATGGATACTCTGAATTCCATACTGATAGAGTTCTTCAATTCCCTGTCCAATCGATCCGGCAAGCACAAACGTCGGGATTCCTGCTTTCTGAGCTTCTTGCGCCACGCCCATCGGCGTTTTCCCTGATGCCGTCTGAAAATCAATTTGGCCTTCACCCGTAAACACGAGATCCGCTTTTTGCAAGACCTCACGCAAGCCGGTATAGCGAATCACGATATCAATCCCCCGCTCCATGGCAGCCGGGAAAAAAGCCTGAAAGGCGCCGCCTATTCCGCCTGCCGCACCTGCCCCCGGCCTGTCATGGAGCCGTACACCCGTCTTAGCTTCAACCAGATCCGCCCAGTGGTTCAGATGTCGGTCCAGGAGCTCTACCATTTCCGGCGTGGCTCCTTTTTGCGGGCCGAACACGCGGGATGCCCCATTCGGTCCGATCAGCGGATTTTGTACATCCGAGGCGATCACAAATGTGGCTTCGGCAATTCGTGTATCCCAGGTGCTGTCGTCTATGACAGCAATCCGCTGAACTTCTGCTCCCCCGAACCCAACCGGTTTACCCGTCGAGTCGAGCAATTGCAGACCTAAGGCTTGCAGCATCCCGATGCCGCCATCATTGGTAGCGCTTCCGCCAATCGCTAAAATAAATTGACGGTAGCCTTCATCCAGCGCTTTTTTAATGAGTTGGCCGGTCCCAAATGTGGTAGTCATCATTGGATTTCGCAGGTCTGCCGGAACCAGCGTCAATCCGGATGCACTCGCCATCTCAATCACACATGTCTTCCCGTCTCCCAGCACACCGTACTCCGCCTTCACCTGTGTGTGCAGGGGGCCTACAACGGTTACCTCCATCTTCTGTCCTTTCGTTGCTGCAACCAGACTATCCATTGTCCCTTCTCCGCCGTCCGCGACCGGTACCAAAAACGTCTGTGCATCCGGGAGGCATTTTTTTATTCCCTTCTCCATAGCAACAGCCGCTTCCATAGCCGAAACGCTTCCTTTAAACGAATCAGGTGCAATCACAATGTTAATTCCAACCACCACCTTTTTTTCTATTTTCATTATATCTTGCAGTGCCTATGAAATCTTCCACAAACGTGTTTTCATGTAAACGGCGCATACACACAGGTTCCAAACAGCAGCACTGACAAAGATGGAGGAAGTGCCCCACCATACAATCATCCAGCCGGAGAAATACATCGTCACCGGCAATTCCGATCCGGAACAGGGTCCCGGTGATTCCGCCGATTCTTCCCATCAGATCCTCCGATCCCCGAAGCAGACAAGACCACTGCCAGGACCGATAACTCCCGACGATTGTCTCGACAAAGGAAAACTTGATAAGCCCCATAGTGGGCTGGCAACGAAGCGAAGCAAAGAAACGCCTCCGTTTTCCATATAACGGAAGCGTTTTTGCAGTGCTCTCCCCTAACTGAGGCTGGTTTTATTGTTCTACAATCGGATGCCGCGATCAAGCAGAAAATGAATCACGTGATCGGCCGCTTCCTCTACGGTCATGACGGCGCTGTCGATCACGATCTCCGGGGCGACCGGCTCTTCATACGGAGAAGAAATCCCCGTAAACTCCGGGATCTCTCCCTTGCGCGCCTTTTGATACAGCCCCTTCGGATCACGCCGTTCGCACTCTTCCAGCGGGCACCTCACGTAAATTTCCACAAATTCGCCGGGTTCCAACAGCCCCCGGGCCAAACCGCGATCTTCACGGTACGGCGAAATGAAGGCAGTTAGTGTAATCACGCCGGCATCGACGAACAGTTTGGCCACCTCGGCGATTCTGCGGATGTTTTCCCGGCGATCCTCCGCACTGAACCCCAGCCCTTTGTTCAGACCATGCCGGATGTTGTCTCCGTCGAGCACGTAGCTGTGCAATCCAAGTTCGTACAGCCGTTTGTCAACAGCGTTGGCCAGTGTGGACTTGCCGGAACCGGACAGACCGGTAAACCACAGGACGCAGCTTTTGTGGCCGTGCAGGCGATGACGTTCCTCCTTTTTTATGGTGGTTTGATGCCAAACGATATGGGCTGTCGTCTGCTTGGACATACAGCTTCCTCCCCTGGTGAAATTAGTAGGACAGCGCCCGCAGGCCCTTGACGAGCACTTCAACAACCTCAGGGCGGCTGAATTCCGGCGGCGGGGCTTCTCCTTTGCTCAGCATCTCCCGTACTCTTGTCCCGGACAGCGTCACGTGGTGCTCCTGGCCGTGCGGGCACGTTTTCGTCGACGCCATGCTGCCGCACTTCCGGCAGTAGAAGCTGTTCTCAAAGAACAGCGGGGTAATTCCCAGCTCTTCCGGGGTAAAGTGGCGGAAGATCAGCTGGGCGTCATAGGTACCGTAAAAGTTCCCTACGCCGGCATGGTCGCGGCCGACGATAAAATGCGTGCAGCCGTAGTTTTTTCGCACGAGCGCATGGAATACCGCTTCCCTCGGTCCGGCGTAGCGCATCGCAGCAGGAAAAACGGCGAGAAATACGCGGCCTAGCGGATAGTAGTTTTCAAGCAGCACCTGATAGCTTTCCATCCGAACGTCCGCCGGAATGTCGTCTGCCTTCGTCTCTCCTACCAGCGGATTGAGGAACAAGCCATCGACGATCTCCAGGGCAGACTTTTGGATGTATTCGTGCGCCCGGTGAACCGGATTTCTCGTCTGGAAGCCCACGACGGTTTTCCAGCCGCGTTCGGCAAAAATCTTGCGCGTGTCGATCGGATCCAGATAAAAAGACGAGAATTTCTGTTTTTCAGGCCGCCGCACCAGCGTCACCGGCCCTCCCAGGTAGACGTCGGGGCGGTCCAGCAATTTTTTCACACCGGGATGTGCGGTATCTGTTGTTCCGTACACGTGCTGCGCTTCTGCCAGCTTATCCGGACGGTAGATTTCCCGCAGTTCCAGAAGGCCGTAGACAATGCCGTCGTGGACCAATTTGACCCTGTCTCCGACGGCGAGGCGACCAGCCGATGCTTCCGTCACGGGAAGCGTGATGGGAATGCTCCAGACGTGCCCGCTTTGAAGCCGCATCTGCTCCACGACAGAGCGGTAGTCTGCCTCCCCCAAAAAGCCGTCGATCGGACTGTATGCGCCGATTGCGATCAACTCGAGATCCGACAGGGCGAAGCTGTCCAGCTCCACCTCACTGTCAACAGACCGAGCGTCTGCGTGCGGATTAAATCGATTGACCAGCGTTCCGCCGTGTGGTTGAATCGTTGCCATTCTCTCCCTCTCCTTTTCCAAGCCGAATGTTTCTATGTCTGATGCAGCCCGCATTCCGTCTTGCCGCTTGCTGCCCATCGACCGGCGCGGGAATCCCCCTCCCCTTCGACAGGCAGCGTGCACGTCTCGCAGCCGATGCTGGGGTAGCCCTGGTCATGCAGCACGTTGTAGGTCAATCCAAAGGCGCGAATGTAATTCCAGACGTCCTCCCACGACCAGTGAATGAGCGGACATATTTTCAGCGACTGGAACTTGTGATCCGGATTGATGTACTGGATGTGAGCCCGCGTCGGTGACTGCTCCCTTCTCAGACCAGACATCCACGCTTTGGCCCCGGTGAGCGCGCCGGCCAACGGCTGTACCTTGCGAAGCCTGCAGCACTGATCGGGATTGCGTTTCCAGAGCTCGTCACCGTACTCGGCCGCCTGTTCGGACAAGGACTGTTCCGGTTCCAGGATGGTGATCCTCAAGTCGGGATATCTCGCTTGTACGCGTTCGATCAGCTCGTACGTTTCGCGAAAGTGAAGATGCGTGTCCAGAAACAGGATGGAAGCGTCCTTGCGCACCTGGCTGATCAAATCAATGAGAACGATTCCCTCCGCTCCGAAACTGCAGGCGTAGACCAGTTCATCACCGAACTGACCGTATGCCCATTTGATCACATCCAGGGTGTCTCCCTTTTCCAGCTCCCGATTGAGTGACGCGATCGAATCTTCTGTCAATGTAGCGTACGACAAACTCATATGCCGCCTCCTTGATCGTTCACTGAACTTCTCTCGCTTCGGATGAGTCTCATCAGACTGATCGTGCCGACTGTTGCCACGAACACACTGACGATGACGATGATTATGTAGACGTCGGAACGCAATACGAGGTTGACCAGCCCGAACGAGACGACCAGCGAGGAAACAGGAGAAACGATCCATACCATGAGGATTTGTTTGATAATGCCCTTTTGCCAGAGGCGGAACCCAGTTTCAGCGGTTCCCACCCCGAGAATGGCGCAAGTGGTAGCCTGGGTCAGCGGAACCGGGATCCCCAACAGGGAGGCGGCGATGACCAGCGTGCCCCCTGTCGCCGACACAGTGCTTCCCTGCAACAGGGACAGATTGGTGATCTTTTTGCCGTTCGTCTCCAACACTTTGCCCCCCAACGCGATGCAGCCGAGCGCCACGGCCACTCCGCCCAGCCAAATTCCCGCAGATGTGGAGAGCATGCCTGCGCCGACTAGCGGACCGACGGCGTTGGCGACGTTGTTCATGCCCGCGGAAAACGCTTCGTAGATGCCGCAGGCCACGAGCAGCCATCTCAACCAGCGCTCCCAGCGCCCTGCGCCCCGCAGTGCGGGCCAGCGTTTCTCGGCAGCAGCTATGGCTTTTCCCAGAAAAAAGGCACCGGCAAAAGCGGCGGCGGGTACCATCACCCAAAAGGAAAGGATCACAAGCAGATTTTGAACAAATACCGTTTGGTAGGCGATGCCGACCCCCACGATCGAGCCGACCGTCACCTCACTCGTGGAGAGCGGAATCCCGAGCAGGTTGGCTATAAACAGCGTGAGGGCGGATGAGGCCAGAATGATCACAACCGTATGAACCGAAAGCAGTGAGGTCGGGATGATGCCCCCGCTAATGGTTTTGACTACCTCTCCACCGCCGACAACGGCCCCAATGAGTGCGCCGCCGGCGACGAGGAACATGGCAAGCCGCTTGCTGCGGATGGCCCCGCTTCCGTATGCCGCCCCCATGGAGGCGGCGGTTCCGCTGGCTCCGATATTCATGGCAAAAAACAGTGCGGTGAGTATAGCGATATACGTCCAGGTCACAAGTTACCATCACTTCCAATCATTCATATCAGAATACTGGGTTTTATCGCAGCACGAAGCCCTGGACGTTCATCTTCCTGCAGAGAAAGGATGGCGTCCGCAACAAAGGCGGCTCCTTTTCCCTGCGTCCAAAACGCTGTTCTCCCCAGCGATCTCGCCTTTTCCGCCGTCTCCTGTCCGATGCAGATCAATTGCCCGTCCGCCCAGTGGCCAGCCCGTTCGTTCAACGCTTCCAACGCCAACGGGTCAGCTGCAACCAGCCAATCGAAACGGATGCGCTCCAGCTGATCGTAGGCGGGATGAGACAAATCCAGACCGATGCGGTACAGACTGGTTTTTGTCCATGTCGCACCGATGGCTTCATCATTCGTCACACCGTCCCGGTACGCCTGATGGAGCAAGAGAACCCGATCGCCGAACAGGAGTGGTAGATTCTTGCGGACCGATGCGAGCGGAGTGTCGGCGGGCCATTCGATCTCGACCTGCAGTCCTTTCGCAGCCAGCTCTTCCGCCGCTTGTTTCCCCAGCGCGACGAATTTTGCCTTCACCTGACGGATGTCGATGTCAAGCTCGCGCAGATTGTGGAAGAAATACCGGACTTCCCACGAATCGGCAAGCACGATCCAGTCGAACTGCCCCGCCTGTCTCAGCACCTGCTGAAGTGCATCGGATGAAGCCGGCCGTGCAGCAACCGGCAACGGCCATACCTCTGCCCCCAAATCTTCCAGGATTCTTCCATAACTGTCATCCGAAAGCGGATGGGCCGCATAGGCCACCGTTTTGCCAAACAACGGCTTTTGTTCGAACCAGTTCAACCGATCCCGCAGCCGGACCACTTCTCCGACGACAATAATAGCCGGGGCGGTAAACTTCGCATCCGCTGCTCTTTGCACGATATTGTCCAAATCTCCCACCAGCGTCATCTGCTCCGCCAGCGTTCCCCAGCGAACCAAAGCGACCGGCGTCGACGGCGATTTTCCGTGCTGGAGCAGCTGCTCCCGGATCTGAGGGAGATTTTTTACTCCCATGTAAATCACCAGCGTGTCAACACCGGAGACTTGTTCCCAGTTGATCGGTGTCCCCTGGTTTTTCTCGCAGAGGTGTCCTGTCAAAAAGGCGACGGACGAGTTGTAATCGCGGTGCGTGAGGGGAATGCCCGCATAGAGAGGAGCGGCTATCCCTGAGGTAATCCCCGGAACAATCTCAAACGAAACAGAGTGCTTTCGGCATTCCTCCGCTTCTTCCCCCACCCGACCGAAAATACTGGGGTCTCCCCCTTTTAAACGAACGACGGTACGTCCCTGACCTGCTTCCCGCACCAGAATCGCGTTGATCTCTTCCTGAGGAATGGCGTGGTTGCTCGATTCCTTGCCGCAGTAAATAAAACGGGCGTCTTTTTTGGCATGGAACAGCAGCTGGGGATTGGCCAAACGGTCGTACACGACGACGTCCGCCTGCTGCAGCGCCTCCACTCCGCGAACGGTCAAGAGCTTCGGGTCTCCCGGACCGGCGCCGACAAAAAGCACTTTTCCTGTCTTCATTTCGGCCAATCCTCCTACCTAGTGGCGATTCTGCGTTGAAATTTCAGCCCTGCGAAGCCACATCCGGGTGCCCGCAGGGTGCCTTCTATGAAAAGCGGGACGTTTCTACGACGTAGCCCACACCGCTGCGTCCCAGCGGCTTTTTCTCCACGATGCTCAGCTGCTCCACTTTTGGCGGGGTCACGGTGTGACGCAGCAGGTGGTTCTCTGCTGAAGTGAACGCTTTCTCATCCGAAGAAGCGATGACGATCACGGTCAGCAGCCGATTCTCTGCCAGAACCGCTTCCAGTTTGTACAGGTAGGTTTCCGATTGTTGTTCAGCCATGCTGCTCTTCCTCTCTTTACGCCCCGGCAGCCGAAGCGAGAATCTCATCGACTTGGGCCTGAATGGCATCCACCCCAACCCGCTCCACGTACTGCCAGTACTCTTCTCCCTCCAACCGTTTCTCCCGATAGAGCGTCATCAGTTGGGCAAGGAACGGGCCAAGCTTGTCGACAGTAACCCGAGCGTTCAGCTTTTTGTTAAAGCGCGCGTCTGCGAGTGTTCCGCCCACGTGCACGTCGAACGCTTCGACCATGCCGCCCGGTGTTTTCACCAGTGCTCCCTGCAGACCGATATCGGCGATCTGCCGCTGTCCGCAGGAGTTGGGGCAGCCCACCATGTGAATGCGTACAGGTGTATCCAGTTCCACGGTCTGATCAAGGTATTCGGCCAAAGAGCGCATCCGTTCCTTCGTTTCCACAATCGCCAGGTTGCAGTACTCGATACCTGTGCAGGAAACCGCGTACCCGATGAAGGTGTTGGGTTTCAGCTTGAAGCGGTTGACGACGATCGGCTCCGCCTGAAACGCCTCTACCTTTTCTGCAGGAATGTGGCGAATCAGCACGTTCTGCGTGTTACAGGTGCCGATTGTGCCGTCGCCGTACTCGTCGGCAAGACGTGCCAGCTCATCCAGTTCGTCTGCGTTCATGCGGCCTACCGGGACGGACAGTCCGGCGTAGTAGTACCCTTTTTGCCGCTGCTCGTGGATGCCGTAAAAGTAGCCGGCATTCCAGCCCTTTAGCAGGTCTTCGCCTTTTGTTTCCAGATCTCCCGTGACTTTCACCAGCTCTTCACGGAATTTCTCCACCCCCCAGTCGGCAACGAGAAACTTCAAGCGGGCATGCGTCCGTTTTTGGCGGTACCCGAAATCCCGGAAAATCGTCGTCACTCCTGCCGCCACCTTGACCACTTCTTCCGGGCGGACAAAAACGTCAAGCTGCTGCGCCAGATACGGTTTGGCCGACAGTCCGCCGCCTACCCAGACGTGGAACCCGATCAGCTCTTCGCCGTCGATCACCTTTTTGGCAGGGGTAAAGGCCAGGTCGTTGATTTGAGCATGGGCGGCATTGTACACGTTGGCGGAAATGGACATCTTGTACTTGCGCGGCAGGTTGGAAAATTCGCGGTTCAAAAGAAAGAATCTCTCCAATTCTTTGACAATGGGGCGGGTGTCGATCACTTCATGCGGATCGATGCCGGCGAGCGGGTTGCCCATGATCGTCCGCGGGCAGTCTCCGCACGCTTCAAAAGAGGACAAACCGACGGCAGCCAGGCGCTCGAAAATATCGGCAAGCGACTCAACCGTCAGCCAGTGAAACTGTACAGCCTGGCGGGTGGTTACGTCGACCAGGTCGCGCCCGTAGTCTTTGGCGATGGCGGCCAAAGCCCGCGCCTGCTGACTGCTCAGGATGCCTCCGGGAATGCGGACGCGCATCATGAAGTGGCCGTCTTTTGGTCGCTGCTGGTACACACCGGCCCATTTAAAGCGGTCCATGTCGGAGGCCTCAATGGATGCAAACCCCTCTTTGGAGTAAGTGTTGATGATCGTTTCGATCACATCCAGACCGTCTTTTTCCAGCTTGGTCAGCTCCATTTTGTTCAGGTTCGGGTCGTCTGCCCATTTCCATGTTCTCTGTTCCGCCATACTCACAACACTCCCCTTTTTTTATTGTTGCGGCTGCAACACCGAATGCACGGATCTCTCAATCCATTTGGCGACCAACGGATGCGGCAGATAGGTCTTGCCGGAATATTCGTACGCAGTATCTCCCAGCCTGCCGGGAATGACCTGTCGGGTGAAGTATCCCTGGCTGACAAAAACCGGCAAGACAAGCAGCCGTCGATTCCTCGCCGCCTCCTGCGCTCGCTTCCAGACCGAATCGGGCCGCAGTGTCGCATAGGAGGCGAATGGAAAGCCGTATGCTTGCTGCAGTCGTACAGCAAGTCGCTGAAGCAGAAGCTCCCAGCGGTCGCGAAAACCGGGCAGGTCGCTTCCGTGTCCGATGAGGAGCAATCCTTCCCGGGACGGGAGAAGAGACAATTCCTCTATTCGTTCCCCGAGAATTCGCTCCACCATGACGTCGTCTTCCAGCGGCGGGCACCAGATGATCCGCGCCGTCACCGGAATGGGGCGGACATCGGTAGCGAAGCCAGGAGACGGGAGAACACCCAGCATGTACTGGATCTCACTGACGTGCGTGCTCCCTATGGTGACAAACAAGGGGACGCAGATGATCGTGCGGACGCCCATGCGTTCCAACCGCCTGACCTCATCGGCAATGCCGCGGTTTTCCACGCTGCCCAGATAAGCAACCCGGACCGGCAGCACCAGCTTTGTTTGCCGGACGGTTTCCTCCACCAGCTGGTTCCAGTCGGGATCGGGCGAACCGTGGGCAATGACCAGAACGGCGGTGTCGGACATGGAGGCTCACCCCTTAAATTACTATTCCGATATGTTTACTAGGGATTATATAGCCGAATATTCCTCCCGTCAATAAATAAAAAAAGCTGATCGAGCCAGCATTTTGCCCATCAGCTTTTCTCCTGTTCGCTTTTCGGTTTATACAACAAATCAAGTGTCTGCACCAGCGTTTGGTACTCCGCCGGACTGAGCTCATCAATCTGCTGCACATAACGGACAGCGCTCTTCTTCAGCTCGCTGCGCATACGATCCTCGGGCGATTCCCCCGTCTCGAAAAACTCCGTCCAGTGATTGACGAAGTTGGCCGTCAAGGCGCCTAGTAGTCCAATCCCCGTCAGCATCAGGATTGCCGCAATAATCCTTCCTCCAATGGTAATGGGAGAGATATCGCCGTATCCCACTGTGGTCGTGGTCACGATCGACCACCACGCCGCGTCGCCCACATTTTTGATATTCGGATTCACTCCCGCCTCAAGCAAGTAAATCCCGGTGGAGCTCCACAGCATGATCAGACTGGCGATGGCAAAAATTCTGCGCATCGGCTTGGACTGCAGCAGTCCCCACAGCAACGGAGACGCCTTGACGATGCGAACCAGGCGGATGATCCGCATAAAGCGGGCGGAATAAAATAATGATCAATCGGAATCATGGCAATCAAATCAAACCAGTTGGAGACCACAAACTCTCGCTTCCGCTTCGCCCTCCACAAGCGCACAGCGTACTCGACTATGAGAAAGACAATGAGTACCATGTCTATTTCCCGCATCAGCTCATCCGTCAACTCCGGATGTCTGGCCGGATCGGCGAACACCAGTATGGCGTAGGTAATGACTAGCAGGATGATGAAAATTTCATAGAGTACGCGCCAGAACAAGGAAACTCCTCCTGCCGCCAGACTAGTAGCTGATCAGCGCCGCCATCAGAAGTCCGGCAGCAATGCTCAGTCGGGAAGCAAAAATACCGACAGAAACGTTGCCCTTGGGAATCTCCGATACGACTTTGAACGGGGTGAGCAGCTCAAACAGATAAAACACGATTACCTGGAATACGGTGCCAACGACTCCCCAAATGACCAGATCCCACAGATTGACAGAATGGAAAATGGCTGATGCGAGCACAATGGCCAGTCCGATCATCTTGCCGCCCAGATCGTGTGCCGCCGCTTTTGCGGCAGCCATCTTCTGCGGATCGTTCGTCTCTGCGCCGTTCTTGATCAGTTCGTACTCCTTGTACGGCGTTGTGAAGGCAAACACAAAGATGCCGAATGCCATGAGCGGCAGGGTCACCCCGAGATACACCAAAAAGTTCAACAGATACATCCATTGCGACTCCATACTTGCTACCCCTCTCCTCTACCCGTTTTGTATGCCAATCGGCAAATAATACGATAGGTTGTTCGTGATCGGACCGCCGACCCGGGCGATTACAGCCGACGCATCGCCCCCGATGAGAAACGAGCCCCACAACAGACGTCCGGTGTATTCGCCTTTTGCGGTCTCTACCGTTACCAAAGGCAATTCCGCCCGCTGCTGGTAGATCATCGGCTGCTCCCAGTACAGCTCTTCCCGGTCCCGGTCAAGCGGATTTCCTTTGGCGTCGTACAGTGTGACGCCTCCTCCCTCCCGTCCGAAAATCGGCTTCGTTACATAGTCAGCCGTTCCCAGAAAGCGATTCTCAAAGTACGTTGGCAGCATGTAACGGCCGATGATTTCCCGTTCATCCCCGTCGAAAAATTCCCCCGCCTCGTACAAGCTCCAGATCAGCGCCTGCAATGCCTTCGTCTGCATAAGAAAGGCGGAGGGCGGATTGATGATCGCCAGACGCTTCCCGGCTATCAGCTCCAGCACATGAGCTCCGGTCGGGTATCCGTCCTCGTCTCGTTCCTCCGCCAGTTTTTCCAGAGCGTGCAGGCGATAGAGGACGTCAACCGGTTCCAATCCGTCTTCCTTCTGTATGTACAAGCGGTCACCCTGTACGCGAAGCTGTTCCAGCGGAGCAAAGCGGGCCCCAAGTCCGGACTGCTCCATCAAATACAGCGTCGTTCCTTTGTCTTCTTCATGCCAATCGAGCGAACTGAACCAGATATGACCGGTATCGAAGCCCACATTCCGATAGGAGCCGATGATCTTCTGAAACGCAGGCCCAATCTGCGCGGACAGGCCGGCGTTGGGATTTTCCTCGTCAAAAAAGCGGCAAACGAAGTCGTTGACGAAAAACGCTTCCACGATTCCGGTCGGCGTGTCGCTGTTGAACTCCAGCATTTTCAGGCCTTCTGGAGTGTGGGCAAAATCAAACCTCCCCACAACCGTAGGAATCTCCACAGAGACCATGGTTCGCACCGCAGCCAATGCCTCCTCCGGAATTCCCAGTTCCCGCAGCAGACTGTCGTCCGCCCGCTGCAGCACGGGCACCATTTTGGCAAAAATCCGCGCCAAGTGGGTGGTCGCCAGCGACAGCTCCTGACGAAAGGACGGGGAAATCAAGTGAAGAGAAGCCAGGGCATACTCCTCTCCGTACATCCAGTCCCAGGTAAACGTCCCGCTTTCCCGAAGCGGTTGATACAGCCGTTCGCGCCGCTGCAAGTATGTGAGCGTCATGCCTTACCCCGAGCTGGAGTAACCGGAACTGCCGATGCCGCCCTTGGCCCCGCTGGTGACGCCGGTGTACATCCGCTTGTACTTTTTCTTTCCATCCACGTCGATATAGGAACTGCCCGATGTCTGGCTGCCGTCGTCGTCGCAATAGCCGTCGTTGTTCTCGTCGAGGCAGTCGTCCCCCTGATAGGTCTCCTCGGCGGAACATCCGCTCACCGCCAACGCGGCAGCGAGAAACAGCCCGACGACCTTATTTGTCTTGGTAAGTGACATGATCCTTCTCCCCCTACGATGTCGGCTGGGCGTAGTAGACGTACACCTGCCTGTCTTCGTCCACCTCGGTCGAGGTCTTCTCCCATTCGCGGCCATGCAAATACAGGTAATCGCTCTGCAGATGCAGCAGCGCATCGTCGTCGTCCTTAAAATAGTAGGTGTGGACCAGCGGGTAAACAGTGGTTCCTTCCTTGTATTCGCGAAGCTCGATCCGCACGCTTCCCCAGCGCGGCGCAGCCGTATGCGCGTAATCCACCGCCTGCTCCTGGTCAGAACGCTTCACATATACGACATAACGGTCCGCCTCAACTGCACAGGACGTCTTCTCGTACACCATGTGACCTTTCACAAAGTAGTCGCAGGCAAAGCGCCGCGACACTTCGTCCTTGTCGATCTGCTCATAGTAGTAAAGGACCGGATACTGGTTCGCTTCGTCCAGCAATCGGTATTCTAGCCGTGCCATTTGTTCAACACCTCACCAACATTATACGCGATACATCGTTTTACGAGGAAAGAAAAGATTGGTTTCTTTTCTATTGGGAAATAGAAAAAAAGGAACCCCCAACGCATTGATGCATACGTCGCTGGGGGTCCCACTTATTGGGAAATGAGTCGGCGAATCTCTTCATGCAGATGGCCGTTGGAGGCCATAATGGAAGGCTGGTGTTCATCCTGGAACGGCTCGTGACGGTAGGGAACTCCCTGCCAGTCTGTCACTTTGGCCCCCGCTTCCTGGGCAATAAGAATACCGGCAGCTACATCCATGATACCGGAACGCTGCATCACGATGTAATCGATCCAACCGTTGGCAAGGAGGCACCAGTCGAGAGCAGGTGCGATGTTGCGCATCAGCCGTTTGGTATGCAGCACAAACGGTCGGGTAAAGTCCAGTTCCTCTTCCTTGGTGACGGTATCGCGGCCGCGGATGTAGGTTCCCACCGCTTTGTTCAAATCGAGGCGCGTATTGACGTTGAGCCGTTTTCCGTTGAGAAACGCCCCTTTCCCTTTTTCTGCCCAGAACAGCTGGCCTGCCACCGGGTTGTATACGACGCCCAGCGCCAGGTCTCCTTTGTGCTGCAGTGCAATGGAAATGGAGAAGTACGGATGCCCGATGAAGTAGTTGTTGGTTCCGTCCAAAGGGTCGACAATCCAGACGTATTCCTCGTCGCGCCGCACTACGCCGATCTCTTCGGAGTAGATGGTGTGCGCCGGAAAATGACGGTGCAGCACCTCGATAATCCGCCGCTCGCTCTCTTTGTCCTCCGGCAGTTTGACATCGTTGTGCAGCTCCAGATCCGGGATCAGCTGCTCTGCAAAGCGCTCTTTCAAATAGGCACCTGCCGCCAGGGCCGCTTCCTTGGCAATCTCAATCATCACGGTAGACGCTCCTTTTTTCACTCGGTTTTTCCATCGTACATGACAACCGCCTTCCCCTTCAAGCTCCAGGTCCAGCATTTTCCCTTGCGAATCCCCCCGTGAGTCTCTAGAATGAAAAGAACACGCAGTTTCCCGCAGAAGGGGGTTCAGGATGAACAGCGATTTTATTCGTCTCAAGAACCTGGAAGGCGAACTGAAACTGACCCAGATGAACAAAAATCTCGGCTGTTCCGTCACCAGCAAGGAGCTGGTTTTTCAAAAACCGCATACCACGTACCATCTGTTCCTGCGCGATATTGTCAGCATGGTGCCGATCAAACTGGATTCTGCGCCGGCCATGTTCCGCCATCAGAGTGAAACGATTCGCTCTGCGTTTGGATCGGACTACTACAAGCTGGTGGTAAAATGGGCCCGCATCGTGACCCGCTCCGGGATCGTGGAACGGGAAAACATGGAATTCATCGTGCCGCTGTCGCGAAAAATGCTGCAGTATATCGCCCAGTACAGCGGATTGGTGGTCATATCGTAACGGAAAAAACCTCTATTCTCCCCTTTTTGGCGTAAAAAACACGGCTCCTTAATGTGAAAGGAGCCGTGTTTTTTACCTTTTCAAAAGCATAAACGTCCCTGTCGCATGCGCCAGCAGCTTGTCACGCTCATCGTAGACGCTTCCCTGGCAGACGACCAGCGTCTGACCGCGGTGCAGGATGGACGCCTCGGAGCGAAGCTGCTCCCCTTTGCCGGGACGAATGTAGTTGACCTTGAGTTCCGTCGTAACCGCATACTGATCGGAAGGCAGGGATCGGTTGATCATCGATCCCATGGTCGAGTCGATCAGCGTGGCCAGCACGCCTCCGTGAACGACGCCCAGCGGGTTGTGCATGAACGGCGTAACCGGCACGATAAACTGATAGGTTCTGTCATCCAGAAAGGTGCCTTTTAACCCTAGAAAGCCGGAGAGAAAGGGGCTGTTCCGCTCACGCTTCTGCTTAATCGCTTGAACCGCCAGCTCTAGGATCTGCCGCTCCTCTTCACTCCCCTGCTCCATGATCTGCATCATCTCTTCTACCATCTGGCTCACTCCATTACAAGTCTTGATTCTTTTCATTGTAGAGCAAGCCCGTCACATTTTCACGCATTGACTTCCTGGGGTACGCCTGTCTCTCCCTGTTCCCGCACCTTCGGGACCGAACGCTTCGTCAGCGAGGACAAGTAGACACCAGCCAGAATGAACATGCCGCCCACCGCTTGCGCCACCTGCAGTCGTTCATTTAGAAACAGCACGGAAAAGAGCGCGGCGAAAACCGGAATGAAGTTGAGAAACGGGGAGGCTTTGCCTGGCCCGAGGAGCGCGATTGACTTGTTCCAGCAGAGAAACGATACGACGGAAGCAAACACGCCCAGGTACAGGACGTTCCATGCTGCAGCTGGCTGAAACAGCAGCACGCCTTGGCCGTATACCTCCCAAAGCGTACCTGGCAGCAAAAACAGCAGGGAGACGGCAATCGACAGGGTAAATCCCCTCATGCCGGTCAGTCTTGGATCCGCTTTGCGGATGCGAATGGAGTACAGCGCCCAAATGACGTTGGAGGCGAGCATGATGATGTCACCCGTATTCCAATGGAACTGGCCCAGCTGCGTGATGGCGCCCTTGCTCACGATCCAGAGCACTCCCATCAGCGAGACGATGAACCCCGCCAGCTGTCGCCCGGAAATTCTGTCGCCCAAGAGCACGAAAGCCATGAGTACGATCATCATCGGCGACGAAGCGGCCAGCATCGCAGCATTAATGGTGGATGTATGTAGAATGGAAAGGTAGACCAGCGGAGTAAACGCAGCGATACCAAGCAATCCCAAAAAGGAAATTTCCTTCCATTGCGAACGATAAAAAGACGCCTCGCTGACGATCCCCCGCCAGGTAAACGGAAGCAGCACCAATAGCGCGATGCTCCAGCGCAGAAACGACAAGCTGAACGGTGGCAGTTCGTCCAAGGCGGCTCGTCCCGCCACAAAATTGCCTCCCCAAAACAACGCGGCAATCAACGGAAGGGCGTACAGGCTCTTGTTGTTCCACATGACAGCAGTTCACCCTCTCCCTACGATGTATCCTTGCATTCTTTTTCTACTTTACCATGCGAAAGTCAGAAAATCGGTGTTTTCAAATGTTTTTGCAATTGCGCCTATGTTTACCGCTTTTGTCTTCCAAAGCCGCAAAGCGTCGAAGCAAGGATGTATCCTGAACGAATGTTCAGATTTTTGCGGTTGTTTCCACCTGTCCAATAATGATAAGATTATTCAAAAAATCGTAGGAACAGGTGTACAGGAGAAGGGAGTATCAGATCCATGACAAAAAGAAGAAGCGACATGATCAAAAAAGGTTTTGACAGAGCCCCTCACCGCAGCCTGCTGCGCGCGGCCGGCGTCAAGGAGGAAGACTTCGACAAACCGTTTATCGCCATTTGCAACTCCTATATCGACATCATTCCGGGGCACGTTCACCTGCAGGAGTTTGGACAAATCGTCAAGGAAGCCGTTCGGGAAGCAGGCGGGGTGCCGTTTGAATTCAACACGATCGGCGTCGACGACGGCATCGCTATGGGTCATATCGGGATGCGTTACTCGCTGCCCAGCCGGGAAATCATCGCCGACAGTCTGGAGACGGTGGTAGCCGCCCACTGGTTTGACGGCCTGATCTGTATTCCGAACTGCGACAAAATCACTCCCGGCATGATGATGGGCGCCCTACGCGTCAATATTCCCACGCTGTTTGTCACAGGCGGCCCGATGAAGGCCGGCAAAACAAGCGATGGCCGCGCGATCTCGCTCGCATCCGTCTTTGAGGGTGTCGGAGCCTATCAGGCAGGCATTATCGACGACAACCAACTCACCGAGCTGGAGCAGTTCGGCTGTCCGTCCTGCGGTTCCTGTTCCGGCATGTTTACCGCCAACTCCATGAACTGTCTGGCGGAAGCGCTGGGACTCGCTCTCCCCGGCAACGGAACCATTCTCGCTGTTTCTCCGGAGCGCAAGGAACTGGTGAGAGCGACTGCGAAGAAGCTGA
This sequence comes from Brevibacillus soli, assembly GCF_044759095.2. NCBI lineage: Bacteria > Bacillati > Bacillota > Bacilli > Caryophanales > Paenibacillaceae > Brevibacillus > Brevibacillus soli. Next base: position 126,701 of record NZ_JBIYSM020000001.1, on the reverse strand, counting down.
TGGAGCTGATCGAACGGGACATCAAGCCGCGCGACATCGTCACGTTGGAAGCCATCGACGACGCTTTTGCCCTGGACATGGCGATGGGCGGCTCCACCAACACCGTGCTGCACACACTGGCACTCGCTCACGAAGCGGGCATCGACTATCCGATCGAGCGAATCAACGAGGTAGCCAAACGCGTGCCCCACTTGTGCAAGCTGAGCCCGGCTTCCGACTACCACATTGAAGATTGTCACAACGCCGGGGGCGTTACCGCCATTTTGAACGAACTCTCCAAAAAGCCGGGAACTCTTCATTTGGACCGCATCACCGTCACCGGCAAAACGTTGGGCGAAAACATCGCCGGAGCCGACATCCTCGACGACAAGGTCATTCGCCGACTGGATAATCCGTACAGTGAGACGGGCGGTCTTGCCGTCTTGTTCGGAAACCTTGCCCCGCAGGGCGCGATCATCAAGACGGCGGCAGTAGATCCGTCCATCAAGCGTCATGAGGGTCCTGCCATCTGCTTCGACTCGCAGGAAGAAGCGCTCGCCGGCATCGCCAACGGGCTGGTAAAGGAAGGTCACGTGGTGGTAATCCGCTACGAAGGTCCAAAGGGCGGACCGGGAATGCCGGAAATGCTCGCTCCTACCTCCCAGATCGTCGGAATGGGGTTGGGCACCAAGGTAGCGCTGGTAACCGACGGACGCTTCTCTGGCGCCTCCCGCGGCATCAGTATCGGACACGTCTCCCCGGAAGCGGCTGAGGGCGGACCAATCGCTTTCGTGCAAGACGGCGACATCATCAGCATCGATCTCGTGGAGCGCACCATGCAGCTGCAGGTGTCACCGGATGAACTGGCTCGACGCCAGGCGAACTGGTCCGGTTTTGAGCCGAAGGTAAAAACCGGATACCTCGCCCGCTACTCCAAGCTGGTTACCAACGCAAGCATGGGCGGCGTGATGAAGATATAAAAAATGCGGGACATAACAGGAAAGAGCACCCACTTGAGGTGCTCTTCCTTTTGCCCTATTATGTTGTTGACTACAACACACGGCGCGCCGTAACAAAACGCTTTTCCCACGACGTCCCTCGGAAAGTGGAGAACGTTACGCCCGGTTTCCCGTACGTATGCAGGATCCGGTTGTTCCCTGCGTAAATGGCTACGTGCGTAATCCGATTGGAATCGGTCCATCTGTTGGCTTTAAAGAAGATCAGATCTCCCTTTCTCAGGTTGCTCTTGGCTACGCGGAAGCCGCGTTTTGCCTGGTCGCGGGAAGTGCGCGGCAGGTAAATGCCCATGCGGCTGTATACGCGTTTGACAAACGAGGAGCAGTCAAACGTACGTGTGGTATAGATGCTGGAGCCGAATTTATATGGTGTTCCCAGATATTGTTTCCCAATCGCAATGACTCTGTCAGCGCGAGCCTGTGTCCATTGTGCCGAAGCAACTTCCTGGTTCATCGGGAGCGGAGCAACGACCCCCGTGATCCCTACTGTGATCCCCAGAAAAACGCCAACGAGTGATTTACGCAATTTCATGCTTCTTTCATCCTCCCTTTCTTGTTGCGGGGTTCGTTAACCCTTGTGCGAACAGTTTGGGTACCCTTGTCCGGTAACTACTTTACCATCAACCGACAGCGTATTTAATTGCCAAAAACTTTCCAATCCTGCTAAACTGGATTGGCTGAATTTACCGGTAGACACGTTCGTACCCGTTGCCAAGCGACATTTCGCAAATTTTCAGTTAATTTCCCTGCCAAGATTTACTAGAGATGAGCATTAAATTTTACCAGAAAATCTTGCTCATTCTCCTGATGTCATACGACTTTTGCGCTGCCCAGAAAGGAAAATACCCCCTGTTTTTTGTAAAATCGGAGGATCAAACTGGAAAAGCCAATGGTTCAGGTCACTTGCAACCTGTTGTGACACGTCGTAATCTAATAGAAGCTTGTTTACTAGCTTTGAGGAGGTACCTATGCGACTGCGCAACATTCCCGGAGCCGAAGAGGCCCTGCGACAATACCCTACTTTTGTGGATCAACCCGCCCGTTACAAAGGGCGCTGGAAGGAACGGTTCGGCAACGATCACCCGATCCATGTGGAAATCGGCTGCGGCAAAGGGCGCTTCATCACGACGCTGGCCGCTCGCCATCCGGAAACGAACTTTATCGCCGTCGAGCTGAAAGCGGAGGTGGTTCTCCGCGCTGCCCAGCGGACAGAACAGCGGGAGATTCCCAACCTCGCTTTTGTCCAGTTCAACGCGGCGATGCTGAACGATTTGTTTGCAGAAAACGAAGTGGACCGGATCTATCTCAACTTCAGCGATCCCTGGCCGAAAAAGCGCCACTACAAGCGCCGCCTTACCTACAAGAGCTTCCTGGACGTGTACAAGCAGGTACTCAAGCCGTACGGAGAAATCCACCTGAAAACGGACAACGAGAACTTGTTCGAGTTCTCCCTCAATCAGTTTTCCAACGAGCGTTTCCGCCTGCGCAATATCACGTTTGATCTGCATCATTCCGCGCTTGCTGAAGAGAATGTGATGACCGAATACGAAGAGCGCTTTTCTTCACGCGGACAGCGGATTTACCGGACGGAAGCGATTTATTTGCCGGAGTAAGAAAACCCACCCGGCATTAGCTATCCTCGACCCACTCGGCGTTAGCTATCGCTGTGCCGAGTGGGGTCCCCTTCTTCGCCGGGCGGGGCCCCGAACACTTTTCTAGCGGCTGTATGGGATGTCCAAATTTATAAATTCTTATACACTAAAATGAACAGGGCAGCTCCCCAGTGGCTGGGGGCTGCCCTGTTTTTCATCAAGTTTTATAGACCAAAATGGAAACGTCTGGATTATCGAAACAAATTTTAAACCTGGTATGTTCCTGTTTCATTTTCTGGAAGACAAAACGATGTATCGCACAATGAAAGGGTTGCATTGAAAATGTTTTCCTGTCCTGCTAGAATAGATAATCAAGAAAGGCAATGAAAGGACCCGCAGGTATTGGCTGTGTTTTAGAGAGTCGACCCATGGCTGAAAGGTTGATGCACAGGCGTATCTGTATCCCATCCTGGAGCCGCTGGCGATGAGCCGTGCCGGATACCCTTCCGTTATCGGGGATTTGAGTGGATCGTGACGACGGAGTCGCGATCAATTAGGGTGGTACCGCGGGAGTTTTTCCCCCGTCCCAATTCTGGGATGGGGGATTCTTTATTTTTCACGGATAAAGGAGTGTGCAGAAGATGGCAGATGAGAAGGCTTTTGTGAAGGAGATTACGCCGCAGTCGGAAGACTTTTCCCGATGGTATATCGAAACCATTACCAAAGCGGATCTGATGGATTATTCCCCTGTGCGCGGCTGTATCGTCTTCAAGCCGGATGGCTTTGAACTGTGGGAACGGATTCAGGCGGCGATGGACAAGCGCTTCAAGGAGACAGGGCACCGGAATGCCTATTTCCCGATGCTGATTCCGGAGTCTTTCTTTCAAAAAGAGAAAGAGCATGTGGAAGGCTTCAACCCGGAGCTCCCCTGGGTTACCGAGGCAGCTGGCGAGAAGCTGGAAGAGAGGTTGGCGCTCCGTCCGACCTCCGAGACGATTATCGGCCATATGTACAGTCAATGGATCCAAAGCTACCGCGATCTGCCCGTGCTGATCAACCAGTGGGCAAACGTCTTCCGTTGGGAGAAGCGGACGATGCCGTTCCTTCGCACGTCCGAATTCCTCTGGCAGGAGGGGCATACCGCCCATGCCACGGAGGAGGAAGCGCGTCAGGAGACGATGCAGATGCTGGAGATTTATCGAGAGGTCGTCGAGCAGGAGCTGGCCATCCCGGTGTGGAAAGGGCAAAAAACACCGAGCGAGCGGTTCGCCGGTGCCGTTGACACCTATTCGATCGAAGCGATGATGAAAGACGGCAAAGCCGTTCAGGCGGGTACCTCGCACTATCTGGGCGAAAAATTCGCGCGTGGCTTTGACATCAAATTCCTTGACCGCGACAACCAGTTTAAATATGTGCATACCACTTCATGGGGAAGTTCAACACGCCTCATCGGGTCGATGATCATGGTTCACGGTGACGACCGGGGGCTGGCCCTGCCGCCGCGAATGGCTCCGACCCAGGTCGTGATGATCCCGGTCGGCCCAGTCAAACTGCGGGAAAAGGTGATGGAGAAGTTTGATCCGCTGTTTGATGCGCTGAAGGCAGCGGGAATCCGTGTAAAGGCTGACCTGCGTGAGGAGACACCGGGCTGGAAGTTTAACGAATGGGAGATGCGGGGCGTTCCGATCCGTCTGGAAATCGGTCCGCGTGATGTGGACAACGGGCAGGTCATCCTGGCCCGCCGGGATACTGGCGAAAAGCAAACGGTTGCCATGGACGGAGCGGTCGAAGCGGTCTCCAAACTGCTGGAAGACATCCAGCAAAACATGTTCCAGAAAGCGCTGGCCTTCCGTACTGCCAACTCTCACCTGAACATAGATACTCTGGATGAATTAAAGGCCCATATTGCCAAAGCGGAGAGCGAAAAGGGGATCTCAGGCTGGGTATTGGCCGGCTGGTGCGGCGACGACGACTGTGAGGCGAAAGTAAAGGAGGAGACCAAATACACCTCCCGCAACATTCCTTTCGAGCCTCCGGCCACGAAGCATACATGTATCGCATGCGGCGGCGAATCCAAGCACACCGTCTGGTTTGCGCGGGCCTATTGAAGAAAACCCAGCCGACTTAAGCTAGGCTCCACCCACCCGACTATAGCTTTTGCTGCGCCGGGCGGGGCCCCGTATGCGCCGGGCAGTGCCCCGCATATACTAAAAATGGCGAAATGCACGTAATGTCCTGATTACGTGCATTTCGTTTTTTCCATAGACAGGTTCCAGGTGCTACACATCCCTTGCGACAAAGGTGCGTACCGCCAGCCAGAGGGCGACTGCCCCGTACAGAACGGTGTAGACGAGCATCGCGTCACTCGGTGCTGACAGGCTGCCGAACAGCCCCTGGGCAGCCAGCGACAACGGGTTGTCCGGTTGGTCAAACAGGAGGATCGTCATTTTGCGAAAGAGCGCGTCGATGGGAAACACGAGGCTGGAGATGATACCGATGTTGACCAGTTCCGCCTTCTCCATGAGCGCCCCCAGCTGCTCGATAAAGCCTCCGATAAATCCGATCCCGTATAGGATGATCAGGACAATGCCGCCGGTTACAGTTGAAGCGGTACAGCTCAAGAACAGCGCCACACTGACCAGAATGACCGGCTGCAGCACGAACAAACCCGCTGCCTTGAGGATTTGCCCTGCGGTTACGTCCACCGCCAGCACTTCGCCCCCGACCAGCTGATTGGTCAGGATAATGCCGGCGAACATCGCTGCCGCATACACGACAAGCAGACTGCCGAGCCCGATAAACTTCCCCACCAGATAGGTTCTTCGCGGCAGCGGCCGGGCCAGCCACGTATCGATTTGGTGGCTGTCAATCTCTTGGGCGATGCTGCCCACGCTGCTGAGGATGGCAAGCAGTGCTGTGATGAAAGAACCGAAGTACAGCCCCACCCCCAACAGCTGCGTGGAGATAAAGCCCTGCTCCATGATCAGATCGGCTGTGGAGCGCCTGCCCAACATATCGCTCATCTGTCCGGCAGCGAAGTATACAGCCACCGCGTACAGCAGCAGAAAGGCGAGTGACATCAGCAAGGTAATGGAAAAGATGCGCTTCGACAGCATCTCCCGGTACGATATTTTTACGATCGGCCACACGAAAGCTCTCTCTCCTTTCGATTTACCCAGTAAAGGAAGGCGTCCTCCAGCGACTGCCGTTTCCGAATCACCTCGTGAATCGCCGCTCCCCTTGCAACCAGTGCTTGAATCAAAGCCGGGACGTTATTCTGATCCTTCACAGTAACGAGCCAGCTTTCGGTCCCTTCCCTTTGCGACAGCCGTTCCGCATGCAAGACGATGTCGGGCATCCCCTCCCACATTCCATCTGGAACCAATTCCAATACAATTTCAACCTGTGGCTGTACTTCCGTCAGTTTTCGCCAGTCGCCTTGCACGACCAGCTCCCCTCGGTGGATGATAGCGACGTAATCGCAGATACTCTCGACTTCACTGAGCAAGTGACTGTTGAGAAAGACAGTTTTCCCCTGGTTTCGAAGCTCAACAATCAGTTCGCGCACCTCTCGTCTTCCGATGGGGTCGAGTGCGGAAGTAGGTTCGTCCAAAAACACCAGCTCCGGATCGGAGATAAGCGCACAGGCGAGCCCGATTCGCTGCTGCATGCCTTTGGAATACCCGCGGATTTTTTCGTCCGCTCGCCCCGTCAGACCCACCCGGTCGATCAGACGATGGATGGCGGCTTTCCGCTCCTGACCATACAGGCCGGACAAATCGGCGTGCGCTTCCAGGAGCTGTCTGCCGGTCAGCCAGTCGGGGTAACGAAACAGCTCCGGCAGGTATCCCACCCGGCGCCGCGATTCCACGCTACCGATCGGGTGGCCCAGCATCACTGCCTTGCCCGAGCTCGGCTTCAAGAGCCCCATCATCGTTCGGACAAACGTGCTCTTCCCCGCTCCGTTTTGCCCTAAAAAGCCGAATACCGATCCACGCGGCACCTGCAGGGTGATGTTTCGGCAGCCGGCTTGTCCGTTATACTGCTTCGACAGCTCCCACGTCTCCAATACGTAGTTTGACACCATGCTTCCCCCTTTGCTGCAAAAACGACTGGGCAGAGCCTGCCCCAGGTTGGGGGACGCTCTGCCAGGCCGCATGCTAATTCAGTTGTTTGGCGACAGCCAGTACCTGATCCGCTTTCGTGCCGTAACCGTTCAGCATGTGGATGTGTCCGTCCCGCTGCCAGATCACCGACGTGCGATACTCTTCCTCCGTCAACAACGCCTTCGCCCCGTTGAGTTGAATCTCTTTTGCGCTGTTTTGACCGTCGGCCAGGAACGGCATGGGCAAGGTGTGCTGCCAGTCGTCAATGTCAATCAGCTGCTGCTTCACGTTTTCGGGGATAAAGGGGAGTGCGAGGATGGTGCTGCGCAGCTCACCCACGTCCACTCCCTCTGGCGCGGTCAGTTTCGGCGCTTCGACCACGTTGTAATCCAGGTGGGTGTCGCCGTTTTTCAGCTGCATCCGGATCGCTTTCGGCACTTCAAGTGAGAACTGCTTGCCGTTCAGTTTTTCGTCAAAGCGGGTATCTACCTTCAATTGGGCCAACAGCTTGTTTGCCTTTTCCGTATTCAGCTCCAGATTCAAGGTAAAGCGGGGAATCGCTTCTATATACTCGACCCGCCATTCACTCGGCAGCTTCGGCACTTCATGTCCTGCCTTCACTGCCTTTTCCACGCTGTCAAACGATTGCGGTTCGCGTAGGCCTCCCTCGTCAATCCACAGCCTGCCAAGACCTTTGAGCTCCATTTCTCCCGCTTCCCCGGATTGAAGCCAGCGCTCCACCTCTTGGAAGTCTTCCTGCGTCAGTTTTACAAACTCTACTTTATCCATGCGGAAAATGGACAGAAACTGGTTTGCTGCCGCTTGCACCTGCGGGAATGTCAGCGCGCCGAGCAAAATGGCAGCGGCAGATGCTCCTGCAACCCAATGCTTGACTGATTTGTTCACGTTTTTCCAACTCCTTTTTGTCTGATTCGGCCAAAGAACCCCCGAAGAAGGAACCGGACTTGGTCGACTGGCCCGCAGCTTCAGTTGAAACGTCTGCCAGGCCTCTTTCGTGTCAATCGGCACGCCCTTCACCTTTGCGGGCATTCCCGCCTGTACCTGCTCAGACGTCCAGGTTTCCAGCTCAAGCAGCTGTTCGAACCGCTGCTGACAGTCTCCGCACTGCAGCAGATGCGCGGCAAACGCTCTCGCTTCCTCACCGCTGCACTCTCCGTCGATATACGCCTGGATAAACCCATCATCCCTGCAGCTCATGCCTCTCCCCTCCTCATTCGTTCGTACATGCTGCGAAATTTCCTTTTTGCCCGGGCCAGCAGTGTCCCGACCGAACCGGGCTCTACCCCTGTCACCTTCGCCAGGTCGGCATAGCGGAAACCGGAATATTTCATCAAGAGCAGCGTGCGTTCCCGCTCGGGCAGCTCCTGCAGCACCTCCCGCACCCTCTCGATCTCCTCTTGTTCCAGCCAGGTCTCTTCCGAGGACGGCTGCATCAGCGGCAGCCTTGCAGCCTCCTGCTCGTGGCGGAGCTGTCTCCGCTTTTCTCCCCTGATGTGGTTGTACGCCACATAGATCGCCGCTTTTGCCAACCAGGCGGGGATGTTCTCGATCTCAGAACGCTCTGCGTAATAGAACTGAAGAAACACGTCCTGTGCCAAATCTTCTGCCGCACTCTGATCGCGGATGACGCGGTTGATCTGCCTGACGACGTACGGATAATAGGTTGAAAACAAGTCCTGAAAATCATCATCCGCTTGTCGAATCTGCGTTTTTCCCATCATCAGTTCTGCCTGCACCTCCACACCCTTCCTCCTTTCATCGTGGCGCTCCTACCTCGAATTACTGCCTTGGCAAGCCACACCCAGGTCCCCGCAGGGGGCTTCCTTGCTGTTCACTTTAAAGAAACCGCACAGGTGCGTTTTGTGACAGACAGCCAGAAAAAAAGAAAAGGAAATTGATAAAAATTTTAACCACCCTGTCCGATACTGTTGGATAAGGGGGGAGCAGCCGGTGAACAAAAGCCAATTTCTTCGGAAGAAGAGCGCTTTTTATCTCAAGCACCCGGAACAGGACGACCTGTTTTTTTACCGCTCGTTCGTCGAACAATACCCAGACGCTGCGATCGGTTGGTTCCATTTGGGCAGGGAGTGGGAGCTGCGCGGCCAGGAGATGCAGGCGTTGTCCGCCTACCGCAAAGCACTGCACACGGGGGCAGATGAATACGCAGCAGACGCCCGCGAAGCCTACCATCAACTGCTGCGAAAGCGAAGAAACCGCCAGCGATCCGCCCTACATTCCCTTAGACAGGGTCAAGCCAGATCCGAAGCGGGTTGGGTCGTTATTCCCAAATAGCTCTTGTCGTGTCGGCAACTCCGCTTTCCCAACGCCAGGGATGTCGATCGTCTTGCCATACTCCGGATACAATTGGTTTGCGATCATAGGGCCAGCTGGAAGGTTTATAAGTACCTCGCCGGCCAAGATACCTGCCCTCTGTACCGATGATAAGCTTTCAGCCGTGGCGGCATCTGCAATCGCGTCAATAGGGTCAAACAGGATACCGGAACCCCTTGTAGCCTCCATGCCTTTATTCAGCAAGTAAGCTCCGAGGTACAACCCCACAAGTCCTCCAAAGTCTTTCGCCTTGATGAAATCTTTTTGGACTTTCCAAAGGCTCGCAACTTCAAGCGTAAATGGCATGAACAGCTGCACCATTTTCGACTTCTGAGCAAGTGGTACTTCCCCGATCCCGCGACCGGCGATTAACCGCCTGGTTTCGTCATCTGCATATTTCACCGGGTTTTTAACACCCTCGGCCAAACCCTTTGCGTTTGCCGAGTTCCAGACAAACTCCGTTCCGATCCTCTCGGTTGTTTCCATCATCCATTCGGCCAATCGTTTCGGCTGCTCGATCAACTTTGTATCAAACTGACGATACAGCTTCCGAACATAACGCTCGTTCATGAAACCTGATTGTTTCATCGCCTGATTTTCCATGCCTGGCATTAAAGACTTTAATGTCAAACCAATGCCTTTTATCGAGTGTTCTTTAGCAAAAGCCGCACCTACAGGGATGTTTGCCAATTGCGCCAGTGTAGACGAGAAGTTGCCTAAGTTCACCCGATTGTTAAGGAAGCTCAGGGCATTGAATGCAGCCCTCCCTCCGGGAATTGCCTCTTGCGGCCATCGATCAACTGGGTTTGTTTTTCCGGCTAAGTCCTGTGAAAACTTTTCAAGGAAGTTAATAAAGCCGTTCAGATGGCGGAAAGCCCCTTAAATACTTCAATGTGCGGATCGATATGAGTCGCGTATGAAGCTCCCGGCAAGTATTCAAGGAATCCGCCGACAGCGTCACGTTTAAACGGTCCTAATCCGCGCTTTTGCATGAAACCCTGGAATTAACTTTTCGGCAGTGTAAATTCTGAGGTTCCCACCAACTTCGGATCGATTTGAGCTGGTGTATCAAACATGTTCTTTAAGCCGGTGAGGCCAGAAAACTCCTGAAAATGTCGATAGTAGTCGTTGCGCTTCGGCACAAGCTTGTCCGGATTGTTCGGGTAGATCCTTGCTCTCGTTGCGTTAACCTGGTCGAGAAGCGCGTCGTACGCTTGTCTAAACCATTTATCCGCCTCAACGACCTTTTCCCAGTCTTTAGTGATCGCTTTTAATTTGTCTAAGCTGATTTCCCCTTCACCGAACTGCTGTACCAGAGCAGACAGTTTACTGTCTTTCGTGATGCCCAGTTTTTTAACAACTTCCGTCTGCAACTTGTCGACCCAGTATTTCTGCATATCGGTATAGGATTTCTTCGATGCATCAAAAGGATCTAAAACCTTTTCTTTTATCGCAGGATAATCCTCGCCAAAGACATTTTTGAAGTTTCGATACACATCGTTGCCGTATGCTGCCGCACCGCTGATGTCCTTCATCTTTCCTGGATTAATATTGAAGACATGTTTGATGTCAGTTGCTGGCACGGAAGCAATACTTGGTGAGCTTGTACCGGTTGCAGGTGCCGGCGAAGAATTAATTCTTTCCTTGCCGAACAGGAAGGCTAACGGATCTTGCTTAGCTTCTGCAGGGGCTTTCCCTTGTTTCTCCGCCCTAAGTGTTCCTATCAGTTCGGAGATGCGCCCTTTGTTAGTTGTGACTGGCCCTGCTGGAACCAAAGGCCCTCCACGCAAGACGAATGTTGGTTCGTCGGTTACTATCTCCGTCACCGGTCGCGTGTACCTCTCCGTCGGCAATCCTTGCAGCGGAGAGATGCCGGATTGCTCCATCTTTTGTTGTCTATTTTTGGCTGACTGCATGATTTCATCCAAAGGATGTTGTCGCGTTGCTTGTTCAACCAACTCGTCTAATGAACCAGCATTCGGCGGCGCTATGCTTGACCAAATATCTTGCAGGGCTTCGTACTCTCTTCCTGGCGGCAGTCCCGTTTGTTCCGCAATCTGATAGACACGCTTCAATTGTTCCTCCGCCGGATTCGCAACGCGAGAAGCGCCGGGCCTTACATATTTTGCTCCTCTTGGCCTTACAAACTCTTCGGCTACTTGAATTGTCGCTGGGGCCTGCACATATCCGCCGGTTAGTCCGGCCCGTTCGTTGATAGCCTTGCCCAGAGGCAAGAGTAACTGCGGCGCAGGTGCTGCTTCCTGTGTCGGCTTTCTCAACCGTTGCAGAAGGTTGCTAAGCCCACGCGCAGCAGGTTCAGCTACTGCCCCAACAGCGCCGCCAATCCCAGCGCCTAATGCAATATTCCGCCAACGTTCGCCTGCTGTTTCGTCGCGTTGGTTCATGTCTTGTCCCAGGTCCGCCAATTCAATAGCAGCAGACGAAATCCCGCCTTCTACAGCCCCTCTGACAGCATTTTGCGCCATCCGGGGGGTAGTAGGTGCCAGTCGTTGCAGTAATTGCTGTACGCCCTTTCCCCCGCCTTCTATAGCACCGCGTCCGAATCCAGCATAGCCACTCCAATACGTTTCGCATATGCCTGTCCGACTCCACTGCCTGTTTGACAACGGGATTATCGACAATCGCTGGAAGAGGCAAGTGGTAAGTTGTACTCATTATACTGTATTGGAAAAACAGGAAAAGAGGCACTCCACCGTGGAACGCCTCTCTTGACGAAATTCTCTAGTTATTTACTCTTTCCATGCAGACTTCTTAGCGGCCCAGCCAGCCGCCATCCACTGTCAACACGTGTCCGCTCACATAGTCAGAGGCGCGGGAGGCGAGGAAAATTGCCGCTCCCACCAGATCGGAAGGCTCTCCCCACCGGCCGGCCGGGATTCGCGCCAATATCCCCTCGTTTCGCTTGGGATCGTTACGCAGCGCTTCCGTATTGTTGGTTTCGATGTAGCCGGGCGCTATCGCGTTTACCTGGACGTTATGGGGGGCCCACTCGTTGGCAAACGCCTTGGTCAAACCGGCTACCGCATGCTTGCTCGCTGTGTACGCCGGCACATAGACTCCCCCTTGGAACGACAGCAGCGAAGCGATCGTCATGATTTTCCCTTGCCTGCGCTCCAGCATGGGGCGGGCGACCAGTTGGCTCAACACAAACACCGAGTTTAAATTGGTGTTGATCACCGTTTCCCAGTTCTCCCAGGAGTATGTGCTTGCGGGCTCCCGTCTGATCGTGCCCGCGTTGTTTACGAGAATATCCACCTGCACCTGCTCTATTATGGGTTGGACAGCTGCTTCGATCTGGTCGGGCTTGGACAGATCGACCAGGACAGTCCGATACGAACGGCCCGTTCTATCGATCAGCGCTTCCGTCTCCTGCATATTGTCCCGGTGGCCCAGCAGGATCACATCAGCGCCAGCTTCCGCCAATCCGCAGGCAATCGCTTGACCGATCCCACTTCTCGCTCCGGTCACCATCGCCGTTTTTCCTTCCAGGGAGAAAAGCTCCTGAAGGTATGTCACGTCGAATCCTCCCTTCACCACTTTCTTTCTTTGACAAAAAACTGCACCGGAATTCCGATGCAGCCACAATAATTAATGAGAAAAGACGGCAGGGTTCAGCAGGTTCTCCGGTTTTTCCCCAGCCAGACCGGCAATCATGTTGCGCGCTGCCTTTAGCGCCATTTTTTCGCGGGTTTCGCGCGTGGCGCTGCCGATGTGAGGCAGAGTAACCACGTTCTTCATGGAGAGCAGCGGGTTGCCCTTTTGCACTGGCTCGGTGGCAAATACATCCAACCCGGCTCCGCCAATTCGCTGTTCCATGAGCGCATCGATCAGCGCTTGTTCATCGACGACCTTGCCGCGGGAGGTGTTGATCAGGATCGCATCCTGCTTCATCAGGCCCAGTTCACGCTTGCCGATGAATCCGACTGTCTCCGGGGTGAGTGGTGTCATCACGACGACGTAGTCACTGCGGCGCAGCAAATCATCCAATGAGACATACGCTGCGTCCAAAGACTGCTCCGCTTCCGTTTTGCGCGTCCGGTTATGATACAAGATTCGCATGCCGAAGCCTTTTGCCCTGCGAGCCACCGCTTCCCCGATGCGCCCCATCCCGATAATGCCGATGACGGCGCCGTGAACATCCTTGCCCAGCATCAAGCTTGGCAGCCATTCATTCCACTCTCCCGCCTTGACGAAACGGTCCGCTTCTGCAATCCGCCTCGCCGTAGCCATGAGCAGAGCGAAGGTCAAATCGGCTGTCGTTTCCGTCAATACGTCGGGGGTGTTTGTAGCCATAATGCCGCGTGCGGTCAGTTCACGCAAATCGAGATTATCGTATCCGACCGCTACATTGCTGACGATTCGCAGGCGGGGCGCACGATCCAACACGTCCGGCGTAATCTTGTGCCGGGAGTAAACCATCAGGCCGCAAGCCTCCTGCAATCCCGCAAAGAATGCCTCCTCATCCAGCATTTCTTCGACATCGCGATAATCGAGTTCGCAATGTTCAGCAAGAAGCGAAAGCGCCTTCTCTGAAATCCGGTGGGGAATAAACACGCGTGGTTTGGTCATAGGTCGCCCTCGCTTTCCTACCCTCTGGCCTGCTTAACCGTCTCGACGAAATTGCGTGCCGTCTCGGTCAGGCGGGTCAGATAGGCATCATCCACCTGTTCCTTGAAGCTGACAAGCGAACTGCCTACTCCAAGCGCTACGGCACCTGCCTTGATGTAGTCGGCAGCATTGGAAAGATCGATGCCGCCTGTCGGCATGAGTGGAATCTGCGGCAGCGGACCGTGCACGTCTTTCAGATATCCAGGCCCAAATACGCCGGCAGGAAATACTTTTACCACGTCCGCGCCATGCTGATAAGCGTTCAGGATCTCGGTCGGGGTCAATGCGCCGGGAATACTGATGATGCCGTACCGTTTGGTCAGCTGAATGGTTTGTGGATCGACTGTCGGCGAAAAGATGAATTTTGCTCCCGCCATAATGGCGGCACGAGCTGTTTCCGAATCGAGTACGGTCCCTGCTCCGACTACCACTTTATCGCCCAATTCGGCGGATACCTGCTCAATCAGGGAAAGAACTTTTGGTGTCTCCACCGTGATTTCCAGGGTGGTGACGCCGCCTTCATGCAGCGCTTTGGCCACAGCCAGGATCTTGTCCGGCGATGCTCCGCGAATGACCGCGACAATGCCGCTGTCGATGATTTTTTGCAAAAGGGTCATGGTTTTTTCCTCCCTCATTCACATGTTTTAGCGAATAACCTCTTCAATCGGCGTTTCCATAAACCGTTTCAGGTCTTCCCGTTCTGGCAAGCCTTCTACGTCGCCATTCACCATGGTGACAATCGCACCGACGGCATTGGCCCGTTTGACCGCATCAGCCAATGGAAGGCCGTCCAAAAGACCGGAGACCAGTCCTGCCGCAAACCCGTCGCCCGCACCAACCGGATCGATCACGCGCTCCACAGGGAAACCGGGGACATGGGCGTTTTCTTCTCTGGTAAAATAATGGGCGCCTTGTTCACCCAGTTTCAGAACGACCGTCTTGGCGCCGTGGTCCAGAAAACGCTGTCCCAGTACGATTGGATCCCGCTCCCCAAAGAGAAATTTACCTTCCGAAATACCCGGTAGCACGATATCCGCTTCTGCGGCAATGGCCAGCAGCGTTTCGCGCGCCTGCTCCTCTGGCCACAGCTTTTTGCGCAAATTGGGGTCAAAGACGACGGTTAAACGATGCTTTTTCGCCAGACGGATTGCTTCCCAGACCATCTCCCGGCAGCTGTCGCTCAACGCCGGGGTAATCCCCGAGACAAACAGGTATTTTGCCTGCATCAGATACGTTTCATCCAGGTCATCCTTGGTCATGAGGCTTGCAGCCGACCCTTTGCGATAGTAGTAGACATTGACATCGCTCGCGTTCCGTATCTCCTTGAAGTAAATGCCGGTTGGAGCCTGCGCATCCAGACGGACGCGGCTTACGTCTACCCCCTCGCCGCGGATGAAGGACAGCATCGCTTTTCCCAGCTCATCGTCTCCCACTCTGCTGATCCAGCCAGCCGAGTGTCCCAGACGGGCCAAACCGATCGCAAAGTTCGTTTCCGAGCCTCCGAATTTGCGGGAGTATGCGTGCGCATAGCGCATGAAGCCCGTCGTCTCCGGTGTGAACAACACCATTGTTTCTCCAAATGTTACAACGTCCATCTTGTTCTCCTCCAAAGCTGCGTTATTGATGTGCGTTTTTCCTCTGCTGCAAAATGGCTTTCACGATCGGAGTAAGGATGGTAATGGCCGAAATCAGCAGGAGAATCAGTGGGATCGGGCGTGTATAAAAGATGTCGTAGCTGCCGCTCGAGAGCGCTAGCGCGCGGCGGAACTGGCTTTCAGCCATCGGCCCGAGAATCAGCGCCAGCACAATTGGCGAGGCAGGGAAATCGTACTTCTGCATGAAGTATCCGATCACACCGGCCACCGCCATGATGACGACATCAAAAAAGCTGTTGTTGATTGCGTATGAACCGACGATGCAGAGCACCAGAATAATCGGTGTCAAAATTTCTTTGGGAATCTCCACCACTTTGGCAAAGTAGCGGGAGGCAAATAGTCCCATCAGGCACATGATGACGTAGCAGATGATCATCCCGATAAACAGGGTGTAGACGAGGTCGCCATTGTTTGCAAAAAGCTGCGGGCCAGGCTGCAGCCCTTGCACCATCAAAGCCCCGAGCATGACAGCAGTGACCGCGTCGCCGGGGATGCCCAGCGTCAGCAGCGGAACGAGCGCGCCGCCGGTGCAGGCATTGGCGCCCGATTCGCAGGCGGCGACACCTTTCATCTCGCCTTTACCGAAGTTTTCCTTGTTCTTGCTAAAACGCTTTGCCTCGTTGTAGGAGACGAAAGCGGCGATGTCCGCCCCGGCACCGGGAATGATCCCGATAAACGTACCCAATCCGGTGGAACGCAGAATGGTTGGGATCAGGTTGCGGAACTCCGGCCAACTCGGCATGACCTTCTCGATTTTCACTTTCACCTTTTCCTTCACATTCATTTCCGTCAACGATTTAAAGGCTTCGGAAGCAGCGAACAGGCCTATCATAATCGGTATAAAAGGAACCCCGTTCATGATTTGCTCATATCCGCCGGTAAAACGGGGGAAGCCGAGAATCGGGTCAAGACCGACAGTGGCCAGCAACAGACCGACCATACCGGCGATCAAGCCTTTTACCAGGGATTTGCCGGAAATGCTGGCGATGATGCTAAGACCGAAAACGGCCAGGGCAAACGTCTCCGGTGCACTGAACTCGAGTGCGATATTGGCGAGGATCGGAGACAAAAACATCAGAATGACGATACTGATGGTCCCGCCCGTAAACGAAGAAAGGGTGGCTGCTCCGAGTGCCTTGCCCGCCATCCCTTTTTGCGCCAAGGCATACCCGTCGATAGCGGTTGCCGCGGCTGCAGGTGTGCCGGGGGTCTTCAAAAGAATCGCCGTAATGGATCCGCCGTACACCCCGCCGAAGTATACACCCGACAAAAGCAGAAGACCGGCCACCGGTTCCATTCCAAATGTCATGGGCAGGATGAGAGCCACACCCATCGTTGCCGTCAGGCCTGGAAGCGCCCCGACGATGATCCCGATCGCCACGCCGACGACTGACATGAGCAGCGCGAATGGGTCAGTTGCAATATTGCTCAGTCCGCTGAGAAACAAGTCCATGCGATGCCCTCCTTACATTCATCATTCAAAGAATACGCCCGCAGGAAGGGGAACCTGCAGCACTTTTTCAAAGACGAGATAGATAAACAGCGTCACAATGACGACGACAGCCACTGCCGGAATCGTTTTGCGGTAGCCGAACAGCCAGATGAAGCCGAACAAAAAGATAGGTGTGGCGATGTAAAAACCACAAAAGTAGACAAGCGCCAGATAGACAAATGTCAGAACGAAACCGAGAAACGTTTTCTTCCATGACGTGGAGCCCTCTTCTGGCTGATCGTCTGCCTGCCGCCGGAAAGAGAGTGCAATCATCACCAGCGACAGCAGAAGCAGTACGGAAGCAATCAATTGCGGAAAGAAGCCGGCTCCTACATCTGTGTCACCGACACTTGGAAACTGATTGGCTGTGATCCAAGTGGCAACGGACAGGATAATGAGCGCCAGACCGACGAAGAAATCAACCTTTTTCACTAGTGGCCCTCCTTAAAAAATTCAATCCAAGCCTTCGATAAAATGGAGGACACGGGGGAGTATCGCCCGTGTCCAACGCACATTACTTTTTCAGTCCAAGATCGGTAACGAGTTTCGCGAACAATTCGCTGTCCTTTTGGATGGCCTCCTTGAACGTTGCATCGTCAGCATAGGAAACGCCAAGATTCATTTTTTCCAGCACGTCCGTGAAAGCTTTGTCTTCCGTTACTTTTTTGGCTGCGTCTTTCAGAACGGCTACCACGTCGTCCGGCGTATCTTTTGGCACGGCCAGACCTCGCCATGTGCCAATGGACAGGTCAATGCCCTTGTCCTTCAAGGTTGGCACGTCCTTGAACTTGTCCAGCGGCTTGTCGGCCATGACCGCCAGCATTTTCAGCTTGCCTGCTTCCACTTGTGCCGCTACTTCGGCAGGGCTGACGGATACGGCTTCAATATGTCCGCCGAGCAGTGCAGTGACAGCCGGGCTTGCGCCTTCAAACGGGATGTGGTTGAATTTGGTACCCACTTTTTGCTCCAATGCGGTGGCAGCCAAGTGCCAGATTGCTCCTGTACCGGAGTTGCCGATACGAACTTTCCCTGGATTTTGTTTGGCATAATCCAAAAATTCTTCAATGGTGTTCCAAGGAGCATCAGCTTTTACAGTAATGGCCGATGGATCGGCATTCAGGCGGGCAACCGGTTTGAAATCTTCCGGTTTAAAGGTCGCCAAGCCGAGTGGGGGAAGCGTTGTCATTTCCACGGTGACCAAGGTAACCTTGTACCCGTCTGCTTTTGCCTTGGAGCCTTCGGTCATCCCTACGGCACCGCCGCCTCCTGTTTTGTTCACGACCCCGATCGGTTGGGGAAGAATTTTGTTGGCAGAGTCCGCGAAGGCACGCGCTACCGCGTCGGTTCCTCCACCCGCGGCGTAGGGAACGATCAGTTCGATTTGCTTTTTCGGATAGTCGCCTTTACTTCCTTCAGCCTTATCGCCGGTTGGGGAAGCAGCATTGTTAGAACCGCAGCCTACGAGGGAAGCAATAAGTGCAGTTGCAGCCAGACTGGTGAAGATGCGTTTCAATTTCATGGTGTCATCCTCCAAAAAAAAAAAATAATGTGTATAGGTGCACCCCAAGCCCGTCATTTTCTAGATGACAGCTTGGAGAATCACTCGTTCCGTAATAAGGAACATTGTTCCTGCATGGTGCCGAAAAAATTACCCTCGGAAGCCAAGGTGTTTGGAAATTTCCCGAGCGTAATAAACAACACGATCCGTACAGAACTTCACTTTTTCTTCATCCATCCGCATCAGTGGACCTGACACACTCAATCCTGCGACTGCTTCGCCGTTGTGATTGAGGATCGGGGCGGCAACACAATGAATGCCGGCCTCATGTTCTTCCCTGTCAAGGGAGTATCCCTTTTCGCGAATTTCCTTCATATGAACGAGCAGATCGTCCAGCGAAGTGATGGTATTTTCCGTGAACTTCTTCAAACCGCGTTGGGCGACAATTTTTCGCACCTGCTCTTCCGGAAGGTAGGCAATCATGGCCTTGCCTACACCTGTGCAGTGGACGGGAGCGCGTTTACCGATCAGGGAATACATCCGGATAGTGTAAGGGCTTTCAATCTTTTCAATATAGACGACTTCCCCGTCTTCCAACACGACCAAATGGGAGGTTTCCCCTGTTTCCTGTACCAAGCTGTTCATAAACGGATTGGCAATTTTCCGGATTTCCAGCGACTGGGTGACAATCGAGCCCAGCTCAATCAGCTTTAATCCCAGAAGATAGCGCTCACTGATCGGATCTTGCCGAACATATCCTTGATTTTTCAAAGAAGTCAGCAGGCGGTGAACGGTACTTTTGGCGATGTCCATCCGATTGGCCAATTCCGTGATGCCAAGACCGTCATTTTGTTCTTTCAGCATGTCCAAAATGATCAGGGCTCGGTCTACCGATTGGACAGAAGACACGTCGCGCGAGGCCTTTTCCATTTTCCACCTCCTCAAAACAGTTCCTTAATACGGAACATTGTTCCTTTTTCATATGTTCTGAAATTGATTATACTCCTTCTCGATGCTTTGTCAATAGACAGGCGTTTTCCATTTTCCACTCATCCATTTTAAAAGCAATCACGATTCGTTTAAGATCGAATGATGGATGTGGTACCGTAATAGAAAAGGAGGTCGAGAAACGATGGGTTCCAGCCCCAATATTGTGGAAGTCGCATCCCTCATCGGGGAACCGTCCCGTGTCGCCATGCTTTTGAGTCTTTTGAGCGGAAAATCCCTGCCGGCCAGCGAATTGGCCCGTTCTGCCCGTATTACTCCCCAAACAGCAAGCTCCCACCTGTCCAAGCTGGTGGAAGGCCGCCTTTTGATCTGTGAGTCGTACGGACGGCACCGCTATTACCGGTTGTCCAGCCCTGAGGTCGGACATGCCCTGGAAGCTCTTCATGCCATCGCCTCTCCCAAACCGGTCCGGTCTCTGCGCGAGTCAGACCAACTGCGGGCCATGCGATTCGCACGCACCTGCTATGATCATCTGGCAGGCGAAATTGGTGTCGCACTGACAGACAGGCTGCTGGAATTGGGGTTGCTCGTGGAGTCCGGCAAAGAGTATGTGCTGAATGCAGCAGGCAAAAAGAAGCTGCTGGGCTTGGGTGTCGACTTGGAAAGAAGCCCCAAAAGCCGCCGCAGCTTTGCCCGCCAATGCCTGGACTGGAGCGAGCGCCGGCATCATCTGGCGGGAAGTCTGGGGGCATCGCTGACTAGGCGACTGTTTGAACTGGGTTGGATCGAGCGTCTGCCGGACGGCCGGGCCGTGCATCTTACGCAAGCCGGAATCAAAGGGTTGGCCGATGAATTCGGGCTGCTGGTATAAGGAACTGCCCAGCCTACCTGATCCCTGATCCGGCTCAACAGGCCTCCCCTTCACCCACGTCCGACATGGTGCTGCGGGAGCCTTTTCTTTTCAAATGTCCAGTTCACCAGGAAAATCCCGATGACAATCAGAAGCCCTCCTGCATACACATGCCATTTGACTATTTCAACAAGCAGCAGCCAGCCAAAGATAACCCCAAAGAACGGCGTCAGAAACAAACAGGCACTCGTTCTCCCCGGGTCTCCCTGATTCAGCAGGTAATACCATGTGGCAAACTGCACGATCGAGGCCATAATGGCGAGCCACAGCAGAATCATAATCTAATTTCCGCGGCAAGCAAAAGCATCTCGCATTTAAGGACATCCGAATGCTCATGCAGCACCTTTACTTGATCGGCGCCACTGGTTCCGGGAAGTCGTACCTTCTCACGTTCCTGGCTCTGCAAGTTGTTCGGCACGCGGGGATTACTTTCTTTGATGTGAAGGGTGATATCGTCGATTTCTTCTTGGAGCATCTACCGCAGTCCGAATGGGACAGAGTCGTTTATATCGACCTTCACGAAAGCGAATGGTTCATCCCCTTCAACATCCTTCGGCAGCCGGGAATTAGCGTCTATAACCTTGCTACGTTGATTGTAGGGGTGTTTGTAAGGTGTTCTCTTCCGGTTCAATCAAGGAACATTCCCAGACAATCCTACGGCAGGCGTTGATTGCCGTGATCGCCACAGACCCAACTGGCTCGCTCCTGGCCGGCTAAAGAAAGGGGCCGTGTCTAGTGGAACGGTTATTGAAAAGCCGCAAGTTGTCCCAATTCCAAAGAAAGCAGACAGAGAAAGCGAACACAAAGGACGTGCTAAAAAAGGGAACGCTGACCAAACGCGACAAAGCCGTTCTTCTGTCCGTATACCATCACCGTTGCCTTACAACTGCTGGGAAAGCATGCGCGAAGTCGTACCGCTTGCCCTTTTTCCGGAACCGACCGTACCGCTGCAGCCGCTGCAGATTCGCATCCAGCAAGGGTCCTATTCGCTCGTATTGTACAGCGGTTCCCACCCGGTGCGCCGTTATCCCATCGGGATCGGAAAAGACGGACTGACGCCGGAAGGGTACTTTTTCATCCTGCAAAAAATCAGCCGCCCCCGTGGACACGGCGATATTTACGGGACGCGCGGCCTCATCTTCGCCGACGGCGGATACGCCATTCACGGCACCAACACCCCGGAAAGCATTGGCCAGGCCCACTCGCTTGGCTGCATCCGCCTGCACAACGTTGACGTGGAGGAGCTGTATTCCTTTGTCTCTTTGGGGACGGAAGTGATTGTTTCCGCCCACAACCAACCGCTGCGCACCTGGTCTAACCCGGTCCGTTTTTTCCTGACGGCCGGTCCGGACGAAGAGACTCCTCAGGTTGTGTATCACTGGCTCCAGTGATGCACCCCTCATCCGAAAAAGAAAGCCGTTCCTACTAGTATGCCTGCCTACCTCCAAAACTCCCCTTTTTCGTTTGGAGGGGAATCTGCCGCCGCCAATTGCCCGGGGTGAGACAGCTGAACTTTTAACGTACAATCAGGACAACAATGACCAGGACAACACATAGAGACATCGTATTCGTTATCAAAAACGCTGCGCCGACACCTGTTACAGCCAAACTGACAGCGTAGGTCTCCATCAGACTGATCCCCAAAAGAACCAGTAGGTAAGATTTTAAACTTAAATCTTTAACAGACTTTGTTTTAAGAATTTGAATAATTTGTGGAATCCAGCCCAAGGACAGAATGATTCCACCCAACAATTGCATGATTGAAAACAGCATTTCACACACCCCACATCATCCATAGATAAGTCCCTTGCTGCGAGTATTTTTGCCCGCAGGTTCGAACGGATATATGGAGCATATTAAAAAGCTGTGCAGATCGTGCTTCTACACAGCTCAAGCAGTAATGATTTTTCCGTGGAGCAACGTGGGCGTCGGGCCAATAGATGAAACGTACGCAAAAGGCAGCTCGTCACATAAACAGGACGGCAGGGCAGTCAGCCCGCATTTTAGACAGATTGGAGGATCAACATGAAAAGGATAAATGCGCCTCTCTTGACTAAAAAATGGTTCCTTGCCGGTGTTGCTTCTTTGTTGTGCGTCGGTTCCATCAGCCCGGTATTTGCTTTTCGTGAAAATGCTCCTCATGCCGCCATTTCGTTTCAGATCGGAGAGAAACGTGTGAATGGCGCCGGCGAAGAGTATCGGTTGTCTTACGCTCCTTATCTCAAAAACGGCTCAGCGATGTTTCCCATCAGAGACTTTGCGAAAGCACTTCATTTTACCCTAACATGGAACGATGCCAAGCGGGAGATCTCGATTCAGGATAGACAGCAGAAGATCGTGCTAAAACCCAACAGCCCATTTGTTACGATTAACGGCGACCGGCAGCAAATGAATACATCGGTTGACATTGTGGACGGAAAAGCATATGTTCCGATTCGTTTCATTGCCGAAACACTGGGAGCACATGTACGTTGGGATCATCAAGCACGTATGGTTACCATTGATAAAAACGACGAAACTTCTCTTCAGTTGACGTACGATTTTCAGAAAGGCAATGATGGCTGGGAAGCGGGATTTGCAGATTTACCGCAAGATTATGCAGATAATGACTATCGATTACAACACAAGGTCGACGTCATACCATTGCCAAACCATGCAACGAATAAGGGGTTCTATCTTAGCGGGATGAACCGAAGCGATGATTTATTCATGTATATTTACAAAAAAATAGGGTCCGAACAAGGCATTCTGCCCAATACTGCCTATCACATTACGTTGGCCTTCGATATTGCGACCAACGAAGCCGGCGGAGCTTTCGGCATTGGCGGCGCTCCCGGGGAAAGCGTATATGTGAAAGCGGGGATCGTGGCCCAAGAACCGAAAACGCAGCCAATCGATGGCTTCTACCGATTGAATGTGGAGAAAGGGAACCAGGCAAATGAGGGTACCGAAATGAAGCTTCTAGGCAATGTCGCGAAAACAGACAGCGTTGATTCCAGTTATGAGCTCAAACATTTTGTAGAAAGTTTTGATGTGAAAAGTAATGAAAAAGGGGAATTGTACCTGATCATGGGGACTGATTCCGGTTATGAAGGTTTAACTAGCATTTACTATACGAATATCCAATTGGACATAAGAAAAGAAAAATAGCTGCCAGAGAAGATGGTCGTATCCCCGTCAAGTGGACAGCAAAAAAGAAGATTAACTTATACGGCGATCGCTTTTCGGTATTCAACCGGGGAGAGGTCGCCGAGTTTTTTCTGGAAGCGATCATTGTTGTAGTAGTCGCTATATTCCGCAATCAGTTTGCGTGCCGCAGCCTCACTATCTGGCTTCTCAATAGAAAGCTTTTCTTTTTCAGGTGAGAAAAGATCCCGTCTGAACAGGGGAAAATACCGCTGCCGTGACTTGGCAGGCATCCCGGTGTGAGCAGGTGGCACACCTTGTGCGTCTTTTTTCTCCAGAACCGTAAAGGAAATTCCTGTCACAAGTACTCTGTCGATAATAGGGCAGCGGCGGGGGAACGGTGCGTAAGAATCATCCCCCTTCCCCGCCTCCGCCTCTTGCCGCTGCGAGTCGTACAAATCTCGCGCGTACCCAGACCTTGTTCAGTGTTGCGGAAATCTCGTTCACACTACCTTTCTTTCGATAAAATGGAGCAACCGCATCATCTCCACCTCGCTGTTAGGTTTGATCATCACACCGCCACTCTTTGCCCGCAGTTGATGCAATGGACGGGTTGATGATGCCTGGAAAAGCTGAACACAGGATGTTCACGGCTCACGTAATGCGTGTTCCAAACGCCTCCTTTGCCGGTTTATAGTTTTTCTTTCAAATCTTCAATAAAGCTCACGATCAGTTGTACCGCTCCTTCCATATCGTCCAGGTGAACACAACCAATCGCCGAGTGGATGTAGCGGGAAGGGATCGAAACACATCCTGTTACGACACCCGTACCGCTCACGCTGATCCCCCATCCATCGGTTGCGCCATGAAGAAGTACCTCTCGCTGATAAGGAATGTTTGCCTTCTCCGCCACTTCCTCCAATTTCCTGGTGAGGCGTTTGGGAACGGCATTGCCGTGATACGTATTTGGCGACCAATCGTAATATTTGATCGCGGGTCCCTGCCCAAGCTGAATCGGCATTTCCTTCGGCTCTATTCCCGGCGAACCTCCGGCTAAGGTGACGTCAATCGCCAGCGCCACGTCAGGTTGAATTCCGAAAGCTGCCGGACCGGAGCCGCGTATGCCAACTTCTTCCTGTACGGTCGCAACGGCGTACACCGTTGCCTCCGGCTGCGTATCCCGCAGCCGTTTCATCACTTCGATCATCACCGCGCAGCCGGCGCGGTCATCGACGGCTTTGCCGGTAAACACCTTCGTGTTGTTAAGAAGTTGACCTTTTCGTTCAAATGTGATGAAATCGCCAATCCGCACGCCTAATGACTCCGTTTCCGCACGGCTGGACGTCCCCAGATCGAGGTGAATGTTTGCCATGGGTATGGTCTTTTTGGCCTCTTCCGGTGTGACAATGTGGGCCGGTTTGCTGCCCGTCACTCCTTGTACTGGTCCCTTGTCCGTATGGATGGTCAACACTTGATTCAACAGCATGCGATCGTCGTGACCACCGGCGGGAACGAAGAAGACAAATCCCTTTTCATCGATGTAATGGACGATAAAGCCGATTTCATCCATGTGCGCGGACAGCATCAGCTTTAAGTCGGGATTTCGGCCCTTTTTGACATATATCTGGTTTCCGAGCGGATCGGCATAATTCTCATCGGTAATTCCGCTTAATTGCGCCTTGATAAATGCCGCCACCCGTTCTTCATACCCCGAAACCCCCGGGATCTCATCCAGTTCTGCCAGCAGTTGATACAGTGACGTTTGGCCATTCATTTCATTTCCCTCCTCACCCGAATTAAATGATAGCAATGTTCAGCTGCTGAAGTACCCACTGGGGCACCACAAATCTTGCCGTCAAGAGCGGGTCCACCACTTGGCAGATTTGCGTTTGGCCGACCGCACTCATCAGCATGGTGATTTCGCTTAACGGCAGGCCCGAAGCCGCAACAATCCGATCAACCATCTCTTCTACGGCTATCTTTACTGCCTCATCCAGCGTGGGAGCGGAAGCAATCGTCGTGACCACGCTGTCGTTTTCCAACATCGGATGACGCAGGGCAGTTCCTTTTATAACCTCTAACGTCACGGTTACGACACCCGGGATCTCGATGCCGGACACGCCTATCTCCCCGTCGCCCATTGCGGCATGCAGATCACCTAAAGCAAACAACGCTCCCTCGACAAATACGGGAAAGTATACGGTTGCCCCCTCGGTGATCATTTTGTTGTCCATATTGCCTCCATGAGCGCCGGGGGTACCACAGGATACTTCCCCTTGTTCCGGCGCCACACCAATGACGCCAATCATGGGATTCAGCGGAATCTCCAGATGGTTAAAAATCGCTTTGTTGTTGCGAATCGGGATGATCTTCGCCTCAAATGCCTCGATGCGATGCCCCATCACACCCAGCTTGGGTCCGACGGCCATCACACCCTGGTCGGCTATCTCAATGCGCTCGATTTTTACTTTTAACACATCACCAGGCATGGCTCCTTCCACATAGATCGGACCGGTAGCCGGATTGATCTGCGCCCAGTCGATCGAGGTAAATGCAGTATCCTCCGATTGAATCTGATTGGTGAAGCAATCGTAGGTTTCAATTTGCAGCGTCGTTCCGGATCGGACGGTTTTGATGGGCGGGTTGTTGCGGCTAAACGCATAAATAGAATGCTGGCACTTCAGTTGTTCCACTGCTTACATCCCCCTTGATAAGTAGTACAAACTGTTCATCAACAGCAAATAATTGGGATTGTCCTCCATTGTCGGGCTAGCCCCGCAGGTGCCGAACTCCGCGTGCGGGGAAAGCAAAATCATTTTTCCGCGGCCGTATTCCGCTTCAATGATCGCCGGTTTGCCTTCCAAATGGCGGGCGAATCTTTCCCTGGTGAGCGGATTGAGCCATTTCATCGCTTCCACGGCAATCTCATTGCTGCCGATATCCCAGCTTGGCGGTTCACATCCGGAAGCGAGGAAGTCCTGATAACTGGCGATTACTTTGACGTTGTTGCCGTCAAGCAGCTGAAAGGCCGGTCCTTCCCAATAAATCACGTCCAGCGTGCTGGGAACTCCGAAAGCGAGACCGTACGTGACAGGATGCGTGGTGTCGTTAAACTGGATGCGCACAAATCCTGTACCCGTCCGCCAGTAATCAAGCCCCTGTACATCCGTCACCGGAATCATGTTTAACCAGACATTACCGGCCGCCGAACCTACCGGGGCCGATAACGGAAAATAGCTGCCCGCACAAGATCCCAAATAACCGCCGCCGGCTTCCACAAAGGATCGGATCTGGTCGTACCCTTGTTCGCCCAGCCCCTCGTAATACGACTCGCCGGCATCTGGTCCGCCAGGTACAATCAACAGGTCATAATCCTTGAGCACACCGTCACGGACCTGCTGATCGCTGATTTCATCCACATCCAGCCCATAGGCGGCAAAAAACGCAAAAAACGGTTCGGAACAAAAAGCTGCGCAATTTTTGCCATTGAGAAAGGCAATTTTTCGTTTAAGACAAAGGGGTGCGATATACGGCTCAATGCCCCCCTCCACGAGATCGGTGACACAATCGGTCAATTGCGTTTCGCTTTCTACCAGCAAACTCCCGGGAAAGAGATAATGTCCTTCCGGAAATCGCTCCGTTTTTACGAAACACTTTTGCTGAACCTGATACACCTTCCCACCTTCACGCAATAGGCGGTTCACCTGCTGAAACAGTTTGGACAATTTGCTTTGATAGGGGACGAGACCGAGTCGCGTCATAGGCAGCAGACGATAAGCCACAGTCAACACACCTCCAGCTCATTTATTGGTCATATAGATGACAAGCCACGTAGTGGCCCGGACTGACTTCTTTCAAAGAAGGCATCTCCATCCGGCAGCGATCCATGCACTCGCTGCAGCGGCTGGCAAAGCGGCAACCTTGCGGAAGGTCAATCGGGCTTGGGATATCCCCTTCCAGAATCACTTTTTCGCCTTTTCGCTTCGGATCAGGAACCGGAATGGCTGACATTAACGCTTTGGTGTACGGGTGCAAGGTGTGCTGGTATAATTCATCAACGTCAGCCAGCTCGACGATTTGTCCCAAATACATCACGCCGACACGGTCGCTGATGTGTTCCACAACACTTAAATCATGGGCGACAAACAGCATCGTAAGCCCCAACTCTTCTTTCAGCTTGCCGATCAGATTGAGAATTTGCGCTTGCACGGAAACATCAAGCGCGGATACTGGTTCGTCTGCCATGATAAACATAGGCTCCACCAACAGGGAACGGGCGATCACGATCCGCTGCAGTTGGCCTCCGCTGAACTCGTGGGGATGGCGATCAACCGAATCTTTCGGCAGACCGACCAACTCCAGCAATTCACCGATTCGTTCCGACTCCCTGCCGGCTGCCAATCGGTGCACTCGCAGCACTTCCATAAACGTTTGCCTGATCGTTAGGCGCGGATTTAGGGAAGAATAGGGATTTTGAAAGATCATCTGCATCTTTCGCCGCAATTGTTTTAATTGTCTTGCATCTACATTTGTAATGTCTTCACCATCAAAGTGAATCCGGCCGGAAGTAGGTTCGATAATACGCAGCACGCAGCGGCCCAACGTAGACTTGCCGCACCCGCTCTCACCCACGAGGCCGAAGATCTCCCCCTTGCGAATGCTGAAAGACACACCATCGACCGCTTTTAACAATTGACTCTGCTTGCCCAGAAGGTTTCGCTTGCCCGCCGGAAAATACTTGGTTAATTCTTCTACCTTCAGGATGTCTCCGCTCATGCTGAAGCCTCCTTTTCCAGTTCGTTCCAATGGTGACAGGAGACGAAATGCCCTGCCTTGACCTCTTGCAGTTGCGGCTTTTTCTCCAAACAAGTGGCGGTGCGGAACGGACATCGTTCGGCAAAGGCACATCCCTTTATGGCGAGAGAGAGGTCAGGCGGCGCTCCTTCGATGGAACGCAGCTTTTTTTCATTTGCTCCCAGCTTAGGAATGGAACCCATCAGACCCAACGTGTACGGATGGGAAGGGGAAGCAAAGATCGTCTCCACGTCGCTGCTCTCTACGATTTCCCCGGCGTACATCACCGAGATCTTGTCACACACCTCCGCTACCACGCCAAGGTCATGGGTAATCATAAGAATAGCCATACCGAACTCTTTTTGCAGATTTTTCATAAGACGCAAGATTTGCGCTTGTATAGTCACGTCAAGGGCAGTTGTCGGTTCATCTGCGATCAGCAGCTGCGGTTTACAGGACAGTGCGATGGCAATCATCAACCGCTGCAGCATGCCGCCGCTAAACTCATGCGGGTATTGGCTGTAACGCTTTTCCGGGGAAGGAATGGCGATATGGCGCAATAATTCGAGCGTTGCCTGTCTGGCAGCCTGTTTGCTCATCTGCTTATGAAAACGAAACATCTCGGCAATCTGCTCTCCCACCGGAATGAGCGGATTCAATGAGGTCATCGGATCTTGAAAAATCATGGAGACGACATTGCCTCTTATATGCTCCATCTCTTTTTCTTTCAAGTTCAATACATTGCGACCGCCCAGGATGATTTCACCGGATACCTGTCCACGTACGGGATCGATGAGCCGCATGATCGATTTTGCCGTCACGCTTTTGCCGCTGCCGCTTTCTCCGACCAACCCCATCGTTTCCCCTGGTTTTATCGAGAAGTTGACGAAACGAACGGCATGCGCGATCCCGCGTTCCGTCTTAAATGTTGTAGATAAGTTGCGTACCTCCAGAAGATTTTCCATTTTTACCCCCCCAGCTACGTTTTGGGATAAAGCCATTTCAACCAAGGAACTAGCAATACACCTGACAGACAGGTACCGTACAATACACCTGTCAAGACATCTCCATACAGGGCAAATCCGATGCCGGCGGCTGCGCCCAATCCGAATGCGATAAACATTCTCGTCCTGCTCCCTTTTGCCCACAGCAACACAGGCAACAGCGGTCCCCACAGCAAACAAAAGGAGGTCACCACATCAAGCAGCGTGACATGAGAAGTGAACACGATGGCCAGCGGGATCGGCAGCAGGGCTAGCGATTTGGGATAGGATTGGTGAAAATCGCTGTATGAACGCTTTACGCGAAAGATTTCATAGATAATCGTAACGACCAGCGCCATCAAAAACAGTGATTTTCCAAACTGCCCGCCAAATTGTTCGATGACCTGCAGGCTGACGTGATCGGTCAGCTCCGGCCAAATCGCTTGTGCTTTGGCCACAAACGACAGGGAACCTAGTGAAATCGGCACAAAGGCAAACAGCACGGAGGCGAGCAAATAAGAAAGAAAGCTTTTTGGCGTCCTGATTTGGCTGACGCCCCCATACATGTAAAACAAGTAGTGATGGACAAGTATGCTAATCCCGAGCACCAGGATGAACAGCCACGTTTGCTGTACATCCAGCTTCAACATATCGGTGGCCAGGAAATGGAGACCGGAATACACGGTCGGGATACTGATTTTCAGATAAACCAGGGTTGGGATGAGAAACGACGCGATCATTCCGACGACCACCACGCCGACCGCAATCCATTTAACAAACCAGTTTTTCGCGAAGCCCAACAGCATGAAAACAACAATCAGGAGAACCATGAAGAAGAAAAACGAATCCATCCATAACGATTGGCTGATGACAATTTTTCCGGCCAGCAGCATACAACTGACAGATTCGGTTAAATAGAGAAAATGAACCAATCGATGCAACCCTTCTTCTACCCGTCGGGCTGCAAGTCTTGTCCGCCAAAAGAAAAACAGATAGAACGATGCCACTTGCATGATGACCAGTCCCAGAATTCCCAATACGCCATAGTCATAGGCGATTTGCGGCACCATCAGAAACACGACAGGGGTAAACCAGGAAATCAGGACAAAGATAATCTGGGTGCCCACTCCCTGCGTCATCCTACCTCACTCCGGTACGTCCGCGGCGATACGCCTGTTGCCTTTTTGAAACTGACGGCGAAATAGTTGGAACTGTTAAAGCCCGTCATCGTGGAGACAGCCTCGATGCTGTAGTTTTTCTTTAACAGCTCTTTCGCTTTTTCGATGCGCACAGAGGTGAGAATATCGACAAACGTAACGCCAACTTCCTTTTTTAACAGCCGATTCAGATGAGAAGGACTCACGTGGACAGCTTTGGCCACATCTGCCAAAGTTAATGGTAATGCGTAGTTCTCATGAAGATAGCGCAAGCATTGCTTTACGACGGACTGGTCCTTTTCGTGCATTTGCTGGTGTGCCGTGAGATAGGCCTCGCTCAAATCGGCTGAGACACCCACGCCGTAATAAAAACGATCTTTTATTTCCGACTCCACGCGCATCAATCCCTCATACAACTCTTTCAGCTGCAGGGAACACGTCAAGTAAACGTGAACATCGCCGACCGGTTCCGGGGTCAAAAACCCTTTTAGCCTGCCGATATGCTTCTCAAAGATGGACGGCCAGCTCGAATAGGCACACTGCACGGCAACGATCACATCGGGAACAAATCCAAACTCGGCCCGCCATGAATCGGCGTCACGGATACCCCCCGTTTTGAATATGCTTTTTTCGATCAATGACTGCTTGACGAGCGGATTTACTTTCTTTCTGGTCGTCCATCGTTCTTTCATCTTGGCCAATGTTGTATAAAACTCAGTGGTGCTAAACGGTTTCAACAGATAGGAAGTCGCTTCGCATTCCAGCGCTTCTTTGGCATAGGCGAATTTGTCATATGCCGATACCATTGCTACTTCCGTATCCGGCCACGTTTGCTTGATTTTTTTTAATACCATCAAGCCGTCCATTCCCGGCATGTGTATATCCAGAAAAACAAGATCCGCCGATTCTTGCTCCAGCTGTTGAATCGCATCCATCCCGTTTTCGGCCATCCGTACGGAATACGGATGTTGATTGTTCATTAACAGTTCCCTTAGGTTTAACAGCTCGAGCGGTTCATCATCTACCAGTAATACCCTCATTGTCAAACCTCCCGAATTGTTATGGTACATGTTGTGCCAGGGGAAGCAGCCTGAATGTGCAAATCTCCCTTGTCTCCAAAGTAGTGGCGCAAGCGTTGCTGCGTATTTTTCAGTCCGATTCCCAGATATACGGTTGCCTGCTCTCGCTCTTTCCAGCGGTTAAACTCTTCGACAATTTCCGGACTGATCCCGAGACCGTCATCGATAATCTTGATCTGCAGGCCTTCATCCCCGGACGTGGCGATGATCCTGATCTTTCCTCCATCCATTTTCGGTTCAATGCCATATTTGCATGCATTTTCCACAAGA
This sequence comes from Brevibacillus soli, assembly GCF_044759095.2. Taxonomy (NCBI): domain Bacteria; kingdom Bacillati; phylum Bacillota; class Bacilli; order Caryophanales; family Paenibacillaceae; genus Brevibacillus; species Brevibacillus soli. Next base: position 95,115 of record NZ_JBIYSM020000001.1, on the reverse strand, counting down.
GGCTGAATCATCAACAACGGAATTTTCACCCGCTTGCTTGGCTCATCCATCTGAATCTCCCAATCCAGTCGTTTGCCGAAGCGCAGTTGTTGGATTTTCAGGAACTGGGTGACATGAAACAGCTCTTCTTCCAGGTCGACCAATTCTTCCGTGCTGCGCAGCGAATAACGCAGCAGGGAAGAGATGACATAGGTCGCTTCTACCGCTTCTTCATGTTTTCCGATCCTGATTAAGGAAGAGACGGCGTTTAAGGAATTGAACAGAAAATGGGGCTGGATTTGGGATGAAAGGTGATGAAAACGGATTTCTCTCAACAGACCTTCCAATTCCGTTTGCCGCTGCTCCGCCCGCAAGTATTCTTTTTCTTTCTCGGAGATGAGCAAAGAAACGATCGTCGTCAGACTGACTACCCCGCCAACAATCCCAAAAACAATCATAAAGGTAAATGATGTAGCCGATAGAATCATGCTGCACAACCTCTTTTACAGCTATACCTTCCTTTGCTTCGGATCAAAGTGGGCCTGCAAGCCGTCACCAAATAAATTAAAGGATATAACTGTGATCATAATGGCGAATCCGGAAGCCAGGGCCGCATGAGGAGCAATCAGCAGATACTCTCTTGCTTCCGCTAACATGGCTCCCCAATCCGCCATCGGCGGCTGCACGCCTAGCCCCAGGAAACTCATCGCCGCTAAGTCTAGAATAGCATAAGCCAAATCAATTGTAGCTTGGACAAGTATGGGAGACATGCAGTTTGGAAGAATATGCCGGAAGATGATGCGAAGGTTGGACATTCCCAGTGTTTTGGCTGCTTCTACATACGTTTGCGACTTTTCCACCAGCGTGACGGATCGGACTATCCGTGAGATCATGGGGACGTAGACCACACCCAGCGCGATGATCGCATTCTCCAGCCCCCGTCCGTATACGGCTACGATCAGCAACGCCAGCAAAAGAGCGGGAAATGCCAGTAAGACATCCCACGCACGCATAATGAGACTGTCTATCTTTCCTCCGTAATAACCGGCAATCAGGCCGAGCGGCACGCCAATGATCAGTGAAATCAAGACAACAAAGACGGAGCCGAGCATCGTTGTTCTCGCGCCGTAAATCACACGGCTCAAAATGTCTCGCCCCTGTTTGTCCGTACCGAGGAGATGATCCCCGGACGGCCCTTGCAGCGATTTCGCCAAGTCACTGCTGTCTGGATCATAAGGTGCTAGAAACGGGGCCAACAAGGCCATGAATACTATGACAACGATAACCACACCGGCAGCTACAGCCAAGCGATTCTTAAAAAAGGAGGACTTGAAGATGGATCCCCGCTTTTGCTTTCGGACAGGCGCAGCCGCCGAAACCGTTGTTTCCACTTGTGCCACAACTCTCCCTCCTTACGAATAACGAATTCTGGGGTCAATCACCGCGTATAGCACGTCTACCAGCAAATTGATCAAAAGGAATACCACTACCATAAACAATGTCGTGCCTTGAACAACCGGATAGTCGCTGCTTTGCACCCCGTGAACGATGAGGCTCCCCAGTCCGCCGATGCCAAACGTGTATTCTACCAGGACCGTTCCCACCATTAAAAAGCCTACTTGCAATCCGGTTACCGTAAGGAGCGGAATCAACGCATTGCGCAATGCATGTTTAAAGATGATCGTCCGCTTCGGTATCCCTTTTGCGATGGCTGTCTGGATATAGTTCGTTTGCAGGACTTCGATCATCCCGCTTCTTGTAATCCGCGAACTTAGCGCAATCATGTTGATTCCCAGGGCGAGGGAAGGCAGGAACATATATTTCAGATTTTCTATAAAGTTATCCCCTGTGCCAAAAGCGGGAAGTAAGTCCAATTTGTATGAAAAAAGGAGGACGGCCAACACGCCTGTAAAAAAGATCGGGGAAGAAACGCCGGCTAACGCGAACAGGGACATGACGTAATCAACCCACGTATTTTTTTTGACAGCGGCCGCAATCCCAAACGGTACGGCAAATAACAAGGTGATGCACGTACTCATGATCACCAGTTGCAAGGTAAGCGGCAATCGTTCGACGATCATATCCCAAACCGGCTGCTTCTGTTTAAAGCTCTCGCCCAGGTTGCCATGCAGCGCATCTCCGAGCCAGTAAATGTACTGCTTCCATATGGGTTCGTTCAAATGGTACTTCTCTCTGATATTTTCAAGAACTTCTGGTGACGTTTGCTTACCTCCAACCATAATTAACGCGGGATCGCCCGGAGCCAGATGAGACAAACCAAAGATAAGAACGGAGACGAAGAATAATACCGGAAGCAAAAACAATAGTCGCCTGATGACATAGTTAAGCACTTGCGTCACCTCATAAAAGGAAAGTTGGAGGGACAAACAAGTTTGCCCCTCGCCCAAAAAATACGTTTATTTCAGCTTCATGTTCTTGGTAAATGCATCCCAGTACCACAGAGGCGTAATCGTATAACCTTCTAAATTTTTGCTTGCAGCCAATATTTGTTTCGGATGGTCAATCATGATCCACGGTGAATCCTCAGCGATGATTTTCATGGCTTCAATCATCAATTCGGAACGCTTGGTATCGTCGGTTAAGGTGATCTGCTGATCCAGCAAGGCGTCCACTTTCGGATTTTTATAGTTGCCGAAGTTGGAACCGCCATCGCCGGCGTTGCTGGAATGGAATACCGGCGTCAGGTTGCCGACCGGATCAGGGAAATCAGAACCCCAGGCATTGACGATGATATCGTAATCCCGCGCCCCGCTAAACGCTCGTGTATTGAGTTCTTCACCTGTCACTTTTTCAATTTCCAAATCAATGCCAAGTGGTTTAACGGCTGCTTGCAGGGCTAGTGCAGCATTGATCCGAATCGTCTCATTGTCCGTCAAAATCTTTGCATGGAAGCCATTCGGAACGCTTGATTTGGCTAAATATTCTTTCGCCTTTTCCAAGTCAAAGGCATAGTCAGGCAGCTCTTTGTACGCCGCTTCCCATTTATCCCGGTTGAACAACCAGATGGCGGGTCCGACCGGAACAGCTTTGGCCTCGTTACCGGCTGTTTTAACGATTTCCGTCAAAATCTTTTTCTTGTCAAGCGCATAGTTCATCGCTTTGCGCACGTTGGGATCGTCAAACGGTTTCTTTTGGGTGTTAAAAGCGATAAAGTCGTTCAAAAAGCTGTCAGCGTACTGAATGTTTACATTGTCCATGCCTTCGACTACCGGCAGCAAGTCCAGGGGAACATTAATCATACCGGTGATCTGCCCCGTTTTTAAGCCGGTTACACGTGTTGTCCCTTCCGGAAGGACTTTGAACACTACTTTGTCCAGATAGGGACCGCCGGACTTGTCCCAGTAGTATTCATTCTTCGCCAGTTCGATTGTAGAACCCGTTTGCCAACTTACGTATTTGAACGGTCCGGTGCCCATCACTCCGCCGTCCGGTTTGCCAAACGTGTCCTTGTGCTTCTCGTAATAACTTTTGCTAATGATATGTCCTGCCGTTGTTGCCACAACATAGCGCCAAAGGGCGTCCGGTTTTTTCAGAGTAACTTTGACGGTGTTGTCATCCACCTTTTCAATTTTATCTACGTTTCCATACATCCATCCCAGATAAGATGCCGTTTTCGGGTCTCTCGTTCGTTCCATCGAGAAAATGACATCATCCACTGTCATCGGTGTTCCATCCTGAAACTTGACGCCTTTGCGGATGTGGTAAATATACGTAGTCGGATCGGGATTTTCCCAACTTTCCGCCAGATTCGGCACCAGTTTGGAGTTTTGATCGAATTTTAGAAGTCCTTCGGTAATTTGATTGACCACAGGGTTTGTGGTGAAATCATAAGAAAAAGCAGGGTCTAGGGAAACGATGTCAGCCGGCAGCGCAAAGGTTACCTCTCCGCCATTTTTGGCTTGTCCACCGGATGATTCATTCCCGGAACTCGGCTTTTCGCTGGAACATGCGGCTGTTAACAGCAGCAAAAAGGCCAGCAGAGCCATAAATGATCTTCTCAACATGAAACTGTTTTCCCCCTTTATTTTCTGATTTGTAATACAATATAAACAATTTCTTCATTTGTATGGTTTAATATTTAATCATCCATTCTAAACATTCTAATCATCTTTACGTCTGAAAAGGGGAGACTATCAGCAATGCCGCCTTGTTTGTGATTCGATCCCGACTATGACGCTTGATAAAGGTTTCTTCCATTTTTAGGACTTCAGCTGTGGGGAACAAGTATCCCTAGCACGAGCAAGAAATCACGGCGAAACCGTTAGATTGTAAATCACTGCCCTTTCTTTGGTGGCATAAAAAGTCCCCTCCGGCCAACAGTGATGAATCCATGATATCATGAACTCTTTTTTCACTTTCTACCGTAAGGGGATAATACCAAGAGCACTGTTTAAAAGCGCTCTGCGTCGGGGCCAACGGGCGAAACCTACTCCCTCTCTGATATACCCAAGCACTTGCCAAAACCTTTTGGGAGTGCTTTTTTTTTGTCTCACAGACGAACTGGTAAACACCGATAGATCAATCATGGATTTCGCGATGATATACTATTTCATAATCATTCTGCTGTTCTTAAGAAAGTCTTAAGATTTATTCTTGCTTGATCTTAAGAAAGGCCGTTTACAATGTAGAACATATCAATCAAGCTATCCTTTTGAAAGGAGGGAGAGAACATGAATCCTTACACAGTATTAGTTGTCGATGACGAAAAAGAAATCCGCGATGCGATCGAAATCTATCTCAAAAATGATGGAATCAAAGTCATAAAAGCCAATGACGGCATCGAAGCGATTGAAAAATTGCATGAGCATGACATTCATCTCATCGTGTTAGATATTATGATGCCACGACTCGACGGGATCGCGGCCACAATGAAGATACGTGAGGAAAAAAACATTCCCATCATCATCTTGAGTGCCAAAAGTGAGGAGACAGACAAGATATTAGGTCTTCAGATTGGTGCGGATGATTATGTCACGAAGCCGTTTCATCCGTTGGAATTGATTGCTCGCGTGAAATCCCAGCTAAGAAGGTATGTGACGTTGGGGACCTATGAAGGGGCAGAAAAAGTGATCCATTTGAATGGTCTTTCTTTACATGAATCAGCCAAACAGGTTACTCTTCACGGGGAGGTTGTCAAGTTAACCCCGATTGAGTACAAAATCGTGGAATTATTAATGAAGAACGCAGGCCGAGTGTTTTCAATTCACGAAATTTACGAGCGCGTATGGAAAGAGCCCGGCTATAACGCGGAAAACACGGTAGCAGTCCATATTCGCAAAATTCGCGAAAAAATTGAGATTGATCCAAAGAATCCGAGATATGTAAAGGTGGTATGGGGAATTGGATACAAAATGGAAAAATAGATGGATGCTGGTTGCTTGGCTGCTCCTCTTTTCCCATGGGCTGAGCGGCATCATGACGGGGTTCGTTCATGGAAGGGACTATATCCAAAAGGATTATTTTCAGACCGATCAATTTGAAGGTCAGCTGCAGCATTTTATCGATCTGGTAAGCGTGTTTGAATGGAATTATATACCGAAGGAAGAAGCCAAAAAGTTGATTACCGTGACGGCTGAAGAAATTGAAGAGCACCGTTATCGGTATGGAGACCTGGCAGAGCAGATTTCCAATATTAAAGCTCAATATGAAGACAAAATTCAGCAAGCGCGAGCCGAAAGGAACCAGGAAGTTGCGAACGCCTATATCGCAGAACGGGACAGGAAAATTGAAGATATTACCATGAATTTTCAAAGCGACGAGCACGTCCGAGCCAAGATCGTCAAAGAAAAAGAACAGAAAATTGACGACTATTATCGGGAGATGGAATTCCAACGGGCGGATTTTGTGAAATACAAAGGGGTATTTCTCTATTATGTAAAGGATACCGAAACCGGAAAGGTATATACGAATGTAAATACAACCCAGGGTGATTCCAAAGATCAGGTGATCAACCCGAAAGATATGGCCTTTATTCGCACCTATCCATCATCTGCGTTCGGCTATCTTTCAACAGAAGGACGTTCTTCGTATCTGGATCATTTGCTATCCGCCAGAAAAGCAGGTATCTTTGAAGGTCAGATTGCCGTGCCGAAGTCAGCGGTTGCTGCAGGGGCGGTTTTGCCCGACTATTACGACTTTCAACATCAACAAAAGGTCTTTTATCTGTACACCGTCAGCGGGATCACTGCTTTTCTCATCAGCCTTTATCTGCTGAAAAAGATTCCCGTCGTCCAAATCATCGCACCAAAGAGTTGGCAGTCCTACTACAACCGGGTGCCCCTCGATGTAAGAGCGGGAATTCTGGCATTCAGCGGTTTGTTAACCCTTTTTAAGCTGGTGAGGAATCATCCCTTTCCCCTTCATGAATTCATGTATGATTATCTCTCGGAAATCCTGTTTGATTTGGGGATCACCGCCGTTTTCATTGCGCTCACCCTTGTCCAGGGGAAATATCTTTTTACAAGTATCAAAGATGAAACAAATCTTAGGGATGAGTGGCAAAAAAGTATCCTGTACAGGACTTGCAAGGGGATCCAGCAAGCCTTCCTGATCCGGCGAATCGGTACGCAGGTGTTCATCTTGTTATCGATTGTCTTTGTTTTTGGTGCAGGGTCGATCGTCGCATTGATGAAACCCGTTCTTTTGCCCCTCTATGCTCTCGGACTTGCCGCGGTTGCCCTGCCGATCCTGTTTTTCATCGTCAAACGTACGGGATATTTCAATCAGATTGTTTTGCATACGAGCGAGCTCGCCCGCGGCAATTTGGAGCCCGACTTGCCTGTAAAAGGAAAATCCGCTTTAGCCACTCTTGCCGGGAATATCAACCTGTTAAAGCATGGGGTCAAAACGTCACAGAAGGAACAGGCCAAAAGCGAACGGCTGAAAACAGAGTTGATTACAAATGTGAGTCATGACCTGCGCACTCCGTTGACGTCGATTATCACGTACACGGAGCTGCTGAAGACGCCTCACTTGTCAGAGGAAGAGCGAAATTCCTATATCGAAATTATTGACCGCAAATCGAAACGCTTAAAAGTTCTCATTGATGACTTGTTTGAAGCGTCCAAAATGGCCAGCGGCAGCGTGGAGCTGATGAAAGAAAAGGTTGATCTCGTCCAACTGCTGCAGCAGGCCCTTGCGGAATATGCCGATCGAATAGACGAATCCTCGTTGCAATTTCGCGTAACAACTCCGGATACGCCGGTTTATGCCCTCGTCGATGGACAAAAATTATGGCGAGTGTTCGACAACTTGATCGGAAATATCCTGAAGTATTCCTTAGAAAATACGAGAGTCTATATTTCTGTAAAAACGATCCCCAATCAAGTCGTCATCACCTTTAAAAATGTGACGAAATACGAGCTCGGAGAAAATATCGAGGAGTTGTTTGAACGATTTAAACGGGGCGACACCTCCCGCCATACAGAGGGATCTGGACTTGGCCTGGCCATTGCCAAATCGATTATTGACCTTCATGAAGGCAGCTTAGAGATTGAAGTCGATGGTGATTTATTCAAGGTAACCGTGTTCGTAAACACTAGATAGGAGTAATGCTTACCAAGGTAGGTTAGCTACAGGGTGTCGAGAAAGTGGCTGCAGCTGAAGAAGCTTGTTTCCGATCTTCGCTCCGGTCTACGCCCTTCAAGGATGCATAGACTGTCCGCTCCGCAACCATTCGCGGGGGAGCGCCAATGCAGTAGCCGCTCCGCAGTTCATTCAGAGTGACGCTCCTCATGCCCGCGAATGCGTTTCTCCGCTAGGTTGGGCTACGCTAGTCGCTCCATCTGGAAACAGGCTTCTTCTATCAAAACAGGCAACAAAAAACGTGTTCCCAAAGAAGGAACACGTTTTTTTGCTGACTATTCTTCCATATGGCTAAGGGTTTCTTCGTGTCGATTATCTTCTTCCGGATACCATTGATCCAGCACTTTCCCTTGCAGCACTTTTCCCTGGACAAACTGGACTTGCTGCTCACTGAACCAGTACGTCCAATCGATTCCCAACTCCTCCGCCAACTTAACAACGGTCAGAAGCTCGGACCAGGCCACGTAGCGTTTGTACCAAAAGAATTGGGGCTGCTCATTCATATATGGGTACAAATCATCGAAATCGGTATGTTTACAGTCGAGAGCACGTTCAAAGTTCACTTTGGCGCGTTGCAGTTTTTCCTCAAAGAAAGCCTTTAAATCTATCTGTGCAAAGTTAGTCATAGACAGTCCCTCCTGTCTTCTCTCCCGATTTACTGATTATTGTACCACGCAGGCGGAAATGTGAAAATAGTTGAAACCTTTCCATTTCTCCCGAAAACCCGTCATCCGTTCGTACCGTTTGACGGAGGATGAACTCCCTTCCCAGGCTGCGGAGGGAGTTCAATGTCAGGAGGCAGGATCGGTGTGTTGTCAGTCGGCTGTCCATTGCCGCCGTCCACCGGTGTGCCCGGATCGGGCTGTTCCGGAGTGCCGCCGTTCTCTTGATCACTGCCGCCGTCTTGACCGTCCTGAATGCCGCCATCCTGGCCGCTCTCTTCGCCCTCAATCGGGACCTCACCCTCCTGAAGGTTCTCGTCGTTATGCAGTTCACCCTGCTGCAGCAGGTTTTCCAGCTGTGTCATGCTGATTTCAGCTACGTTGGACGGAGGCCCCTCTGTGCCGTTCTCATCTCGAGGAACGACGATGTACTTGTAGAGATTGGGCTCATTCACCGTATCAACGTAGGACATTTCCGTCAAACCGGAAGCGATCAGCTGCTTCGACTCCACACTGTCTACAAAACGATAGAGATCATAGGAGAATTTCCCCTCTGTACTGCCGCCGATCCAGCTGAGGACGACTTTCATTTGCCCGTTGTCCAGCGTCAGGTCTGCAGCCAGTTGAAGAGGAGTGAACTCAATCGGCTTTTCTACTTCCTTCACGCCATCCGGACGTTCGAAGTCTTTCGCTTTCACGCCCCTGAGCCCCTCGCTTAAAACCGTGGCAAACAATTTCGCCGTCATGCTGCTGCCCTGACGCATCAGGTGCTGATTGTCCTCTTGGTCGAAGCCCATCCAGACCGCAGAGACGTATTCCGGCGTATAGCCCACAAACCAGGCGTCCTTGTTGACACTGCTGTCGCCGATTGCGGACTGGGTCGTACCGGTTTTACCCGCTACATGGCGGCCTTTGATCCGCGCTGCTTTCCCTGTTCCTTCGTTGACAGCACGCTCCAGAACCGTATGGATGTCCCATGCCGTCTGCGGCTTGAGTACTCGATCCTGCTTTGGTTCTGCCGATTGCTCATAGCCCATGCGCTGATTTTTCAGCTTCACCACCGCGTGAGCCTTGGAGACAACACCGCCGTTCGGGAAGGCAGTGTATGCCTGAGCCATTTCAAGCGGCGACGTTCCCTTGTACAATCCGCCCAGAGCGATGGCCAGGTTTCGGTCTTGCGGCTCCAGTGTGATCCCGAACTTCTTGAGGTATTCCACCCCTGTTTCCACGCCGATTTCGTTCAACAGCCAGACGGCCGGAACGTTCATGGACTTGATCAAGGCACGGGAAAGATCGACACTGTCGCTGTATACGCCATCGTAGTTGGTCGGCTTGTAGCCGTTAAAGCTCTGCCGCTGGTTGCTCAATGACGAGTGGATGTTCAAATCGTCCCTCGTGTCCAGTGCCGGGGCGTACACAGCCAGCGGTTTTAACGTCGAGCCCGGTTGCCGGCGCATGTCTACAGCCAGGTTCCAGCCCTTTCGCTGATAGTTGCGTCCGCCCATCATCGCGGCGATTCCCCCGTTTTTCGCGTCGACGACAATCATCGCGGACTCCACGGACCGCTTCGCGCCGTCTTTCGGAAAATTTTTCGGGTTCTCGTAGGCGCGAATCATGGCATCCTGCATCTTCGGATCAAGGGAAGTATAAATCTCCCAGCCTCCCCGGTACAGTTCGTCCTCGGAAATCTTAAACTTCTCTTCCACTTCCCGTACAACGTAGTCTACATAGGCCTCGTAGCCTTTTTTCATGCCGGCCTTCTCTTCTGTCTTGCGTTCCGGCATCGGTTCTTTCTGCGCCTGTTCTTTTTGCTCCAGGGTAATGAAGCCCTGTTCGTACATCAGTCGCAAGATGGTATCGCGCCGTTCCTTCGCCTTCTCTGGATCGCCAAACGGCGAGTAGTAGGTCGGCGCCTTCGGAATGGCAGCCAGAGCAGCTGACTCCGCCACGGTAAAGTTTTTATCGGTAACCGATTTGCCAAAGTAGTACTGTGCGGCCGCCTCCACGCCGAATTTCCCTTTCCCCAGGTATACCTTGTTCAGGTACATCTCCATGATTTGGTCCTTGGAAAACTTGCGCTCCAGGCCGATCGCGATGCTGATCTCTTTGGTCTTACGCCAAAAGGTCTGCTCTTGGGAGAGGAATACGTTTCGCGCCAGCTGTTGCGTGATCGTACTGCCGCCTTCGGCAAGTGTGCCTTTTCTGATATCATTGACGATCGCTCCGGCCACCCGGATGATATCGACGCCCTTGTGGTCGAAGAAGCGTTTGTCTTCGACTGCGATGAAGGCGTCAATCAAATGCTTCGGCATTTGACTGATCGGCATATATTCGCGAGTCTCGCTGACGTTCAGAGTGCCTACTTCGTCGTTGTTTTTGTCGTAGATCACCGACGCCTCGTTTTTGATGTCTTCCAGTTTCCTCATATCAATCATTTGCTCACCGGCGTACAGCAGGGCAAAATAGCCGCCGACAACGCTCAGGAGCAAAAAGACAAGAAATGAAACGGCAAACAGAAGCAAGCTGTTTTTCTTCTTTGCAAGTTTCTGGGCCTTTGTTGCCATTGGGTACCTCCTGGTTTCTTTCTCTCTCCCACCTTTTAGACGGGAAAATTCCAAAAAAGTTTCTGGGCTCCAAATGCAGCAGACCACTGTCTATGATTTCATACTTGCGCAGTTTTGTCACTGGAAAAAGCCTGTCACCGCTTGACGGAACAAGCTTTTAACGAGAACTTGTGCTGTTCTATCCTGCACTTTGCCGCTCTTCCCGACTTGATTTCGTCATGATCGGATCGATAAAATGGAAACGATACCCATTTCATTTCCATATACGGAGGGAACCCTGATGAGAGAAGCGTTTTTGTTCGGAATGTTTGAAAAAACCAGAGAACAGTGGCTGAAGAAACTGGAGACTTGTCCCGAAGACAAACGAACTGTTATTCCCGCAGGTTTTAACAATCACCTGCACTGGCAGATTGGTCACATTCTATTCGTAACCGATGGCCTGATATATGGTTTGTCCGGCAATGAAATGAGATTACCTGCTTCCTACCGAACGTTTTTCGGCAACAAAACAAAACCCAGTGAATGGACAGGGGAAGCGCCATCCTGGGAGGAGATCCTTGCCCACCTGAAACAACAGCCGGAGCATATTCGAGCCGCATTTGGTGAAAAGCTGGATGCCCCGGTCAAGGACAACTTCTTAAACGCCCAAACCGTGGGAGAACTTCTCATGGCAAATATCGTTCACGAAAGCAATCACGCGGGTACCATCAGTGCCATGCTCAAAGCCCTTCATTGAAAGAAATGCCACCTTTTTCACATGAAAAAACCACCCGGCATGAGCTATCCTCAACCCACTCGGCGTTAGCTATCGCTGAGCCGAGTGGGGTCCCTTTCTTCGCCGGGCGGGGCCCCGAACACTTTTCTAGCGGCTGTATGGGATGTCCAAATTTATAAATTCTTATACACGAACAAAGAGCCTGCATCTTACATGAACCAATCACGTAAGATACAGGCTTTTATCTGCTACTTCAACAGCTTTTCCGCTTCCGCCACCACGTTTTCCACGGTAAAGCCGTATTCTTTCATGATGCGCTCGCCCGGAGCGGAGGCGCCGAACTGGTTGATTCCAATGACGCTGCCGCCGTCGCCGACGTAACGCTCCCATCCCAGCGGAGCAGCCATCTCAACTGCGAGACGGGCTTTTACTTCAGGGAGAATGACGCTGTCGCGATATTCCTTCGGCTGGCGCTCAAACAGTTCCCAGCTTGGCATGCTGACCACTCGGGCCTGGATGCCTTTTTGAGCCAGCACTTCACGCGCCTGCATGCAGAGCGATACCTCGGAACCGGTCGCCAGCAGGATCAGCTGCGGGTTGCCGTTCGGGGCGTCAGCAAGCACATACGCTCCCTTGGTTACGCCTTCCGCCGCCTTTTCCTGCGTCTCGGCAAGCACCGGCAGGTTTTGACGGGTCAGCACCAGCACGACGGGTTCGTCTGTGCGGGAAACGGCGTATTTCCACGCTTCGTTGGTTTCAACCGCATCGGCCGGACGCAGAACGGTCAAGCCCGGCATCGCCCGCAGGGAAGGGAGATGCTCAATCGGCTCGTGGGTCGGTCCGTCTTCACCAACAGCGATGGAGTCGTGGGTAAACACGTACACAACCGGCTGCTTCATCAGGGCAGACAGACGGATCGCCGGACGGACGTAGTCAGAGAAGACAAAGAACGTACCGCCGTATACTTTCAAACCGCCGTGCAGCGCCATCCCGTTAAGAGCCGCCCCCATGGCGAATTCGCGGACGCCAAACCAGATGTTGCGGCCGTCGTAGCTGCCCGGCAGGAAGTCTCCTTCTCCTTTGATCACGGTGTTGTTGGAGTGCGCGAGGTCTGCGGAACCGCCGATCAGGAACGGAATGCGTTTCGCCAGACCGTTGATTGCGTTTCCGGAAGCTGCGCGGGTAGCCAGTTTGGCACCGGTCTCATACGTCGGCAGTTCAGCATCCCAGCCTTGCGGGAGCTGGTTGGAGACGGCTGTCTGGAACTGCTGAGCCAGCTGTGGATATGCTTTGGCGTACTCGGCAAAACGGGCGCGCCATGCCGCTTCCAGCTCTTGTCCCGCTTCCGCCAGGTTGGCGTAATAGTCAGCCACCTCTTGCGGTACGTGGAATTCCGCGTCATGCGGCCATTGATAGTTTTCTTTCGTGAGTTTTACTTCATCCTTGCCCAGCGGAGCGCCGTGGGATGCATTGGAGCCGCCCTTGTTCGGGCTTCCGTAACCGATGACGGTCTTCACTTCGATCAATGTTGGACGATTCAAGTCGGCTTTTGCTTCGGATATCGCCGCTTCGATCGCGTCCAGATCGTTGCCGTCTTCTACGCGCAGATACTGCCAGCCATATGCCTGGTAACGCTGGGCGACGTTTTCCGAGAAAGAGCGGGAGAGCTCGCCATCCAGGGAGATATCGTTGGAATCGTACAAAACGATCAGTTTGCCCAGCTTCAAGTGAGCAGCCAGGGAAGAGGCTTCGCTGGAGACGCCTTCCATCAGGTCGCCGTCGCCGCAGATCACGTACGTGTAGTGATCGACGATGTCAAAGCCTTCGCGATTGTAAACAGCCGCCAAATGCTTTTCCGCCATCGCCATTCCCACTGCCATGGCGATCCCTTGTCCCAGAGGACCGGTAGTCGCATCAACGCCTGGCGTGTGTCCGAATTCCGGATGGCCAGGGGTTTTGCTGCCCCATTGGCGGAAATGATGTAAATCTTCCATTGAAACATCATATTTCATGAGATGCAGCATCGAGTATAATAGCATTGAACCGTGTCCGGCTGAAAGGACAAACCGGTCGCGGTCAATCCACTGAGGGTTGAACGGATTTACCTTCATGAATCGGCTCCACAGCACGTGAGCCATCGGCGCGGCTCCCATCGGCATTCCCGGGTGACCGGAATTGGCCTTCTCAATCGCGTCAATTGCGAGCGTGCGTATGGTGTTGATCGCCAATTGATCTACAGACGTTTGCTGAGTCATATCCAAGCATATCCTCCCTGCTTTTTATCGAAACTTGTTCAAAAACGACTGTTCCATTATACCATAGTTTTCATGGAGGCAAATGGTTTGATTCAGAGGTGCAGAAAGGAGTTGAATGATCATGTCAACGGTCTACCTGATTCTTGGAATCATTACCGGCCTGGCCGGATTCGGCATGCTGTTCATGGCGATGAGCAGTTCTCCGTTCCTCAAAGCGCGGAACAAAAAGCTGCGGGAGAAGTCGCTGGAAAACCATCACTCGGGGGAAGACAGCCAGATGTGAATGCTGCCGTTTTACTCCCAGATACAGCAGAGCCAGAACTCCCAGTACATGCGTCTACGATCTTCGAACGCTGTGGAACAATCGCATGACAAAAACAACAAAAGGGCGGAAATCCGCCCTTTCACTGCTTGGTCCGTCTTTCTTTCAGCGCAGCCAGCGCCTGGATGAATTCCTCGTTGTCGATCAAACCCAGATGGCGCAGTTCGCGAATCTCGTCCTCTATCAGCAGGTAATCGCCTTCAGGATCGCCTGTATAAATAAAGATTCCATAGCGACGTAAGAATTCCTTCAGGTCAAACTTGTCTTGTTTTCCGCTCAATGCGCTCCCTCCAAGTCCGCCTCCATTTGCGCCAGGACGGAATCATAGTCGAATTCCACGGCAAACCCGGTAATGACGATAATCTTGGCGTGCGGATAAGCGGTTTGCCACTCGTCCGCCTCCTCCGGTTTCAAACCGACGATGTACAGCGGATCAGCGGACAACTGCTCGTCGTTTGCCAGCAAGCGAAGAAACTCCTTGCCTTTATCCTGCTCATACGCCGCGTTCAGGACGATCACAACCCGTTCCATTTCGCTCCGTTGCTCTTTCAACTGCTGAAACGTCTTGGCGGTGGGAACGAGCGCGTTCACCTGCGGGAACCTGTCGAGAATCTCGTCGAGCCAGTCATCTTCCTGCCATGCCAGATAGTACATCATCGCGGTAGACATTACACCAAACACCTCGTATTGTTCATGATTGTGAACGATGCAGACGCCCTATTTATTATAACACGTCGCAGCATGTTCCGTCCCGCCTTCGCGGCTTGACTTCCACCGCGGCTTCCCGTAAGGTGGAAAACAGCAAAACAATTTTTGGTTGAAAGAGGTATACGTTGTGAATAAGAAGCATCTCGCCCTCTTATTCTTGATCGCATTTCTTATGATGCTGGGCTTTGGCATAATCATACCGATCCTTCCCTTCTTCGCCGAAAAGGTGGGGGCTTCCTCCTTGCAAATCGGCATCTTGTTCGCCAGCTACAACATCATGCAGTTTCTCTTTGCTCCGATCTGGGGAGCGCTTTCCGACCGCGTCGGACGAAAGCCGCTTATTTCCTTGGGCCTGCTCGGTTTCTCCGTCACCTTCATCCTGTTCGGGCTCGCTACCAGCTACACGGAGATGCTGATCTACCGGATCATCGCGGGGATCGTCTCCGCCGCCGCAATCCCTACGGTCAGCGCGATGGTTGCCGATCTCTTCCCCCCTTCCGAACGAGCCAAGGGGATGGGGATCATCGGAGCGGGGATCGGCCTGAGCTTCGTCTTCGGTCCGGCCATTGGCGGGCTGCTCAGCACCTATCAGTTCGCATATCCGTTTTTCGCCTCCGGAGGGGTCGCCTTTCTGACGCTGCTGGTCGTTCTATTCGCGCTGCCGGAGAGCCTGCCTCCTGAAAAACGGGCAGAGCATCGTCGGGAGAAACGAGGCAATCCGCTGGTCGCCTTGTTCGGTTCCCTGTCCCTGCTCTACACGCTGCTGTTTATTGTCTCGTTTTCCTTTGCCGGTCTGGAGACGACCTTTGCCCTGTACATAAACGATTTGTACGGATTTACTTCCAAAGACCTGGGGTACATGTTTCTGGTCATGGGCACTATCTCCGCCTTTGTGCAAGGGGGGCTGATCGGCAGGATGGTGAAGCGGCTGGGCGAGGTATCCGTGCTTTCCATCGGTCTTTTGCTCTACGCTGCGGGCTTCCTCGCCATCTTGTACTCGGACAGCTTCTGGAGCTTTGCGCTGAACCTCTCGCTGTTTGGAGCGGGTCAGGGCATGATCCGGGCAACGGCTACCGCGATGATCACCCAGCGCACCACACAGGGGCAGGGCATCACAACCGGTGCCATCAGCTCGATGGACAGCCTGGGCCGAATCCTCGGGCCACTCGTCGGCGGAGCCATTTACCAATGGAATGAAAACGGACCGTTTCTGCTTGGAGCCGCACTGATGGCGCTGATCTTCCTCTTGTTCCGAAGCCGTTACCGTTACCTGCCGGAGCCGACGAGCCAGTAACAACCATGGTTTTGAATGAAGGCCCTTCCTGTCATTTTGGAAGGGCCTTTCCCTCTTACGCTTCCTGCATGCTGCTCCAGTCCTGATAGAGCTGCTCCAATTCCCGCTCACCGCGTTCCAGCTCCTGCTGCCAGCTCATCAGCACCGAGTAGTCGGTTTCTCCCCCGGAAAGGAGGGTAAAGAGCTCGTCTTGTTTCGCTTCCCGCTCGGCAATCGCCTGCTCCAGCTGGGCCAGCTTGAAGGGATTCACCTTTTTCGCCGGCCTTGCGGGCTTGGGCGGAAGGACTGCGTCCATTTCTATGAAAGAAGCTGGTTCTGCACTCCGCGTCTCCCCCGCTTCAATCATCCGCCGTTTCCGCTTTTCCCTCGCTTCGTCATAGCTTCCCACGTCATGCACGAGGCGCCCTTCTTCCACCCAGAACACGCCGTCTACCATCTTCTGCAGGAAGTAGCGGTCGTGGGATACGATGAACAGAGAACCGCGAAAATCGGCGAGCGCCTCCTCAAGCGTCTCCCGCGCCTCGATGTCGAGATGGTTGGTGGGTTCATCCAGAACCAGGAGGTTGATCTCCTGATGCATCAATTGAGCGAGACGAAGACGCATTCGCTCCCCGCCGCTCAACTGCCCTACGCGTTTGAACACCTGTTCGCCGTAAAACAGAAACCTGGCCAACCGATGCCGCGCTTCTCCCTCGGGCATCGCCGCCGCCTCACGAAACGCGTCGATGACACGGCGCTGCGGGTCCCCTTCAAGGGCTTGCTGAGAAAGATAGCCCACTTTGACGCTTTTTCCGATGCGTACGGTCCCGGCGTCAGGCACCATTTCTCCCAGAAGCATTTTCAAAAGCGTCGATTTACCGCAGCCATTCGGACCCAGAAGCGCCTTGCGCTCGCCGTAGCGCAGCAGCAGGCTGGCTCCCTGAAACAGCGTTTTGGTTCCGAACGACTTGCAAATCTTCTCGGCGACCAGCACCTCTTCGCCGCTGCGTTCCGTTTTTTGAAAAACAAGACCCATTCTCTCCGCTTCCAGACGGGGACGCTCGATTCGCTCGATGCGGGCCAGCGCTTTTTCCATGCTTTTGGCCCGGCGGTGAAACGCTTCGTTGGGAGGATTGGAACGGTTCCCCCATTCCTTCAGCCGCTTGATCGTCTCCTGCATTTTTTTGATCTTCTTCTGCTGTTCCTGATACTCCGCAAACTGGCGCAGCAGCCGCTCTTCCCGTTCCTTGATGAACGTGCTGTAGTTGCCGGGATAGTACTCCACCTCGCCGCCGTCCACGTGATAGATGGAAGTCGCCACGGCATCGAGGAAGTAGCGGTCATGAGAGATTACCAGAACCGTTCCCCGATAATCCCGCAGAAAACGCTCCAGCCACTCCATCGCCTCCACATCCAGGTGGTTGGTCGGCTCATCCAGAAGCAGCACATCACTCTCTTGGCAGAGGAGTCTGGCCAGACCTGTTTTCGTTTGTTCCCCTCCGCTTAACTGCGCAAAGGGAGTAGCCAGCAGTGCATCGGAAAGCCCCAATCCTTCCGTAATTTGCGCCATTCGCGCTTCCCACTGGTACCCGTCCATCCGCTCAAATTCCTGTTGCAGCCACTGGTAGCGATTCATCAGCTTCTCGAGTCTCTCGCTCTGATCACCCGTTTCCCCCAACTGCTGTTCGACACGGCTCATTTCTTCCTGGATTTCCAGGGTTCGTTCAAACGCGCTGGCAACCACGTCCCGCGCCGTCCACTCCGCGGGGTATTCCGGCCTCTGCGGCAAATACGCCCAGACCGTCCCCTTCGCGCGGAATATCTCTCCCTGATCGGGCTGTTCCAATCCGGCCAGCAGTTTGCACAGGGTCGTCTTTCCAGCGCCGTTTGGCCCGACGATACCGGCACGATCTCCCGTCTTGATTTCGATGGTGACGTCGGTCAGAACCGGATCGGCGCCATATGATTTAGAAACGTGTTGAGCTGCTGCAAGTATCATGTCTCATCTCTCCTTGGCATGTTCCCTTTTCCGCAAATGCGCCGGAACGTAAGAAAACCCACCCGGCATTAGCTAACGCTTCGCCGGGCGGGGCCCCGAACACTTTTCTAGCGGCTGTATGGGATGTCCAAATTTTTAAATTCTTATACACCAAAAAAGCCGCAGGCACATACCTGCGGCATCACACGTTTCAGACAAAAAGTGCGGTTGTAACCGGATGCATGGTACGCCTTTTCATTCGTTCCGTTCGGTTGTATGACCGTAAAAGGGCAGACTACCCCCTTGGCAAAAAAACGCATGGGTCATACTGGTGATTTCAACCACAAACCACGCCTGAACAGAACCGAACATGTACCTTGCACCTCCTTAACCAAGGATCAATATTCCATATCGGCCAGTATAGCATACGGTTGTTATTCTTCAAAGAGCGGTTTTTTCGTATCGGCATTGAGAAAACGGACGGTCGTGTAAAGAGGCAGATCGATGCGAGCCATCAGGTACGGATAGGCGATCACCTGAGGATACATCAGACCCGGTTCCGGCTTGGTCAGTTTGACGTAAACCTTTACCTGTTCCCAGCTTTGCTCCGTACCTGCCACTTTCAAGCCATAACCAGGATTGGGAGATTCCCCCCGGGCGATGACATACAGGTTGCCTTTCCGATGAATCCCCTTGGTTTTCTTCACCTCATTGACAAAGATTTGTTCTTCAGGGGTAAGTTCATCTCTGGTTACCAGCTTGATTGCGTCGTACTCTTCCGGCGCCACAATTGTCACCATCCGATCTTGAGAATTCCACTCCACTTTTAAGCCCGCCTGTTCAAACACCCAGCGCATCGGCAGGTAGATCACCTTGTTGTGAAGGATGGCGCCCTGATCGATTTTGGTCCATTGACTGCCCACAGCCGCTTCACTCCTGCTTGTCTTGAACGAAAGTGTTTTTGCTCTGAGCTGGAGCACCACCGTATTCCCGTTAACCTTCCAGGAGCCGTGCATCAGGTTGACGACATCCTCGGCACTGATGTACGTACGGCTGTTCACCAGCAGGGACGGGTGTTTCAACTGGCTTACATGTCCGTTCACGGTAACGAGCACATGGGTGTCGGCGCCCGCGCTGGCCGGAGTGGCCAGGAGCAGCAGCATTGCGATGACCCAGGCCCACGATTTCGTTCTTTTCATCTGCGTTCCCTCCGTATGATGACAGTTTTGCCTGTTATAGGATAAGACTGCCTGAATCAGCCAAATGTTTCATAAAAAAAGCTTTCCCCCTGTTCGGAAGAAAGCATGCAACAATCAGGTCTGCCATCATAATTTGAACGTTTTGATCGCGTCGCTCAGCTCCTGGGCCATGTGACTGAGCGACTCGGCTGTGGCGGAAAGCTGCTGCATCGTCGCCAGCTGCTCTTCGGACGCTCCGGACACCATTCGGGAATGGTCCGCTGACTGGGCTGCAATCCGCGTCATTTCCTCCACCGCAGTAGCCGCCTGCTGGGAGCCCGCTGTCATCTGAACGGAAGCCGCTGACACTTCCTGAATCTGTGCGGCCGCCTGTTGAGCCGCCTCCAGAATACGGCGGAACGCTTGTCCCGCTTCTTCCACCACGTCCCGGCCAACCTCCACTTCTTTCGTTCCCTCGGCCATGACCTCCATGGCGCGAGCCGTATCCACCTGGATATCATGGATCAAACCGGCAATTTGGCTGGCCGATGCCTGGGACTGTTCCGCCAGCTTTCGCACTTCGTCGGCTACGACAGCGAACCCTCTGCCCTGTTCGCCGGCACGTGCCGCTTCGATCGCTGCGTTGAGCGCCAGCAGATTGGTCTGGGCGGATATGCTGTTGATCACTTCGACGATTTGGCCGATTTCCTCTGATCGCTCATCCAGCACCTTTACTACAGCTGCGAGGTCGTTCACGGAGTGACTGATCAGCCCGATCTGGCGCACGGCGCGTTCGATGGATTCGTTGCCCTCTGCTGCTTCTTTTGCTGTCTGCCGGGATACATCGGATACGACCGATGACGTTTCGGCCACTCGCTGAATTCCCTCGGCCAGTTCCTTCAGGGAAGCTGCTCCCGCTTCCGCCCCCTGCACCTGGGCTTCCGCTCCCAACGCCACCTCCTGCATCGTTTTGGCGATTTGCGTGGTGGTCGCGGTCGACTGCTCGATGCTGGCGGAGAGCTGTTGGGAAGAGGCTGCCACCTGTTCCGTGGACAGCGTCACCTGCTCGATCACTTGACGGAGATTTACCACCATTTGGTTGACCGCTGCTGCCAGGATGCCAATCTCGTCCTTCTTTTTGATCTCCGGTACAGCCACCTGCAGATTCCCCTCAGCCACCTGATTGGCCACCTCGGTCACCAGCTGCAGCGGTTTGGTCACTTTGCGGTGGAGGAGGTAGAACGTACAGAGAATGAGGGTGATCAGCACAAAGACAAGCGTGCTGGCGATCCACTGGATCAGGTGGAACTGTTGGATAGCCGCGTCCGCTTCGCTTTTGACCCGGGCGTTCATCTTCTCCTGGAACATCATGATCGGATCCATGACGAATTTTTGCTTCGCTTGATATGTACTTCCGAACATCAGCAAACGGGCCTTGGGAAGATCTTTGGCTTTCACCGCTGCAAACGCCTCTTCTTCTTGTGCAGCCAGTTCGTTGGAGTTCGCGATGGCCTGCTTGATTAAATCCAGCTCCTCCTTTGGAGCGTTTAATTCGGCGAGGCGCTGCAGTACCTTTTCCCGCGTTTTGGTTTCCGTCACTTCACGCTGGTAGTTGTCGAAGTGCACCACCTCACCGAAGATGGAATATTCCCGCGCTTCATTTGTCAAATATAGGGAAGCATTTACCAAATCCAATCCCAGCTGCTTGAATTCTGCCTGTCTGGCAACAGCTTCACGCTGTTCGTTAAAACTCAGGCGCAGCATGAAAATGCTTGCCATGGTGATAAGCGAAAGCACAATGACGACAGCGCTCATCATTTTTAACAGGGATGATAATTTCAAAAGCAACCTCCTCCTTTCGACAACTTGTCGACATGATTTGCAATCATCCAAATTGTAAATATTACCTGTTTCCTTCGCAACACATTTTAATGGAATTGGACAATTCGGTGACAAAGCACCGAGTGATTTTTGATTTGCTTTTCTTTTATGCCATAATAAGGACGACTTACCAATCGTGGGAGGGCATCAAGCACATGAGTATAGATACAAAACAGTTGGAATCGATCCGCGAGCAATTGCTTCAGCATCCTGTGTACGGCGCCATCGACACACCGGACAAGGTAAAAGTGTTCATGCAGCATCACGTGTTTGCCGTCTGGGATTTCATGAGCCTCCTAAAACGGCTGCAGCAGGATTTGACCTGCACCACTGTTCCGTGGATGCCGTCCAAGCACGCGCAATACGCTCGCTTTATCAACGAAATTGTGCTCGGGGAAGAGACGGACGAAGACGGACGGGGCGGATACATCAGCCACTTCCATCTCTATCTGGAGGCAATGGAGCAGTGCGGCGCTGACACCGGACCGATCAAACGATTCCTGACTGAGCTTGAATCGGGGCGTTCCCTGCATGACGCCCTCAGAGTCGCGGAGGTTCCGGAATCGGTATTCCGGTTTGTCACCCAGACACTGGAGTTAGCGGAAAACGGGGAAACCCACCAAGTGTGTGCTGCCTTTTTCTTCGGGCGGGAAGACATTATTCCGGACATGTTTCAGGTGCTGGTCAACGAGTTAATACAGCGCGGCCAGGCCATCGACCGTCTGGTGTACTACCTGAACCGGCACATCGAACTGGACGGCGACGAGCACGGCCCCCTTGCGGAAAAACTGCTCAACCACCTGTGCGGTGGCGACCCCAGGCGGATCGCTGAAGCGGAAAAGACTGCCGTACGATCTCTGCAGTCGCGGATTGGGCTGTGGGACGGCGTACTGGAAGATTTGAAGAGACGAGAAGCCTCGTAATAACCCGCGATCACAAAAATATCGGGCAACTTGAAAAGAAATACAGGTTGTCGAGAACTTCTCGACAACCTGTGAAATCGGTTTACTGTCGCCCTCTTTCGGACAAACCTTGTACCATCAACAAGATCACGGATTGTGCTGAAGAATGAAACTGCCCACCAGAATGACGGCTGGGATGGTCAAAATCCCAAGCAGCGTGGAAAAAACGGTAGTCATTGCTCCCATTTCCTCGTCGGCCGCGTAGCGGGCAAACAAAATGGACGCCAGAGCGATCGTCGGCATCGCCACCTGGATCATGGCAATCCGTGTAATATCATCGTCAATCGCAAAGAGCGACAGCAGCAGGGCCGCTACCAGCGGAAAGACGAACAGCTTGAGGGACAGCGGCAGACCCAGTTGGGGCAGGGAGACGCGTCGCTTGTTTTTCAAAAGGCCGGGCAGCAGCATTCCGACGTACATCATCGCCAGTGGGGAAGCGATCTTGGCCAGCGTACCGGTCAAATGCTTCACGGCATCCGGAGGCGTCAACCCGAGGGCTGCAACCACAAGCCCCGAGACGATGGCGATCATCGGTATATTCACCATCGCCTTCAGCCCTTTCAAGGAAAAGGCCCATTTGTCCTGGAGCATCATTACCCCTACCGTCCAGATGGTAAAGTCCAGGCCGGCATCAAACACGGCGGCGAGCAGCGCCCCTTTGGGACCGAACAAGGCAGCGCAGAGCGGCAGACCGATGAAGCCGGTATTGCCCAATCCGGAGAGAATGGCCATCTCCCGGCGCTTTTTGTCCGGCATCTTCATCGCGCCCGCACCCAGCCAGCCGAGAAAAATTCCCAAACAGTTGAATAGTACGGAAACGCCGAATATTACAAATATTTGGGTCATCAATCGGCCGTCGATCGTCGTTTGAAACACCCCGTCCAAAATGATGCAGGGCATTCCCACGTTGACGATCATCGCAATCATCAGCTGACGGGAGTCGGCCGTCAACGGGTGGCGAAGCCCAAGCAGACAGCCGATTCCCACGATGACAGCCATGATAAAGACAGATGTCAACAGCGTCGTAATCTCGATCATATGGTTTCCCCTCTCTATCTCTTTACTTCAAGCCAGACGAATTCCTCCGCCGGCCCTATTTCACAGGTGCGCAGAATATCCCCGCACAAGGGTATTGCTTTTTCTAGCGGCACACACCAGTTTGCGGGAAACGCCGCTTCCTCTCCTTCAATCGTCAGCCTCACCATGACTGCAGACGGCTTGTCCGAAGTCAGTACGTAATGCTTCTCGCTGGGTTCATGCTCCTTCCATTGAACCAGCACCTGGCCGTTGTTACCGCCGGCGACAACCAAGTCTCCATGTTCACCGAAAGCGGCGTGGACCAGTGTATGAGTTGTTCCGTTCAGCTGGGCAATCGCTCTCAGCACTTCATGCCAAGCGGTGTTCTCTCGTTGTGTTCCGCTTGCGTCCGTATAGAGTAACCAATCGTTTAGCATTGATGTGTCAAGTCTCCTTTTTCCGCTCTTTCTACTCCAAGACAAGGAGCGGCCCCCGCTTTTAGGCCAAAAGGGGGGCTCATTCCACTGCTTCGTTTATTGTACGCTTCTTTTCACTCAACCTCAACTGCCGTTTGTGGAAGCTGCTTCGAGGGGCCGCTTTTTTACGGGGTTCTTTTCACGATTCGTGAGAGTAACCGCCCTGTTTTTGGGTACATTATCCAAGGGCACCATAGACGCGTGTAAGGAACTCACGTAGTTGATCCTTTCTAAGTACAGTTGACAAAACAAGTAAAGGCCATTAGTATGATTTCATTAAATCACATCGGTTTAGTGGGGGATTCATTATGAAAAAAAGATTATTGTCCGTTCTGCTTTCTACTGTTCTACTCGGAATTGCCGGTTGCGGCGCATCCAGCAATCAAACACAGCCAAGCGCTCCTGCTCCGGCCCCGGCCGAACAGAAAGCAGAAAACCTGCTTGAAAAAGTAAAGGCGGAAGGCAAACTGCGGATCGGTACGGAAGGTACGTACGCACCGTTCACCTTCCATGACCAGTCCGGCAAGCTGACCGGCTTCGACGTGGAAGTCGTGACCGAGATTGCCAAGCGCATCGGAGTGGAACCTGTTTTCATGGAAACCCAGTGGGATGCCATGTTTGCCGGTTTGGATGCGAAGCGGTTTGACGTGATCGCGAACCAAGTGGGTATTCGTCCCGATCGTCAGGAAAAATACGATTTCTCCAAACCGTACACGGTTTCTACTGCTGTCTTGGCGACGCATAAGGACAACACAACGGTAAAAGATTTCAAAGATATCAAGGGACTGAAAGCGGCGCAAACGCTGACCAGCAACCTGACTGACATCGCCCGGGAAAACGGCGCGGAAATCGTCGCGGTGGAAGGCTTCAACCAGGCGATTGACCTGCTCGCTTCCAAGCGTGTGGACGTCACGATCAACGACGGCTTGTCCGTACTGGACTTCCTGAAGCAAAAACCGAATGCGCCGATCAAAATCGTTGCCAAGCACCCGGACGCAGCAAAAAACGGCTTCATGTTCCGCAAAGGCAGCACCGAACTGGTTGACGCTTTCAACAAGGCGCTTGACGACATGATGAAGGACGGCACTTACCTGAAAATTTCCGAGAAATGGTTTGGTGCCGATGTTTCCAAGTAACCTGTTTGACAATCCCGAACGATTGGACAGGTTGGCGGAAATCGTGCAAAGCTCCTTTCTCCCTCTGGTGAAAGGAGCCTTAACATTTTCGCTCAGCCTCTCCCTCATCTCGTTTTTTATCGGTCTGATCATCGCCATTTTGACGGCGCTGGCCCGCATCTCCAGCATCAAGCCGCTGCAAGGACTTGCCCGCGCCTACGTTTCCCTGATCAGGGGGACTCCGCTTCTGGTGCAGTTGTTCATCATCTTTTACGGCTTGCCCAGTATCGGTTTGACGATTGACCCGTTCCCGTCCGCCATCATCGGCTTCTCTCTCAACGTCGGGGCATACGGATCGGAGATTGTCCGGGCAGCGATTCTGTCCATTCCCAAAGGCCAGTGGGAAGCCGCCTACTCCATCGGCATGTCGTATCGGCAGGCGCTGCAGCGAATTATCCTGCCGCAGGCTGCACGGGTATCGGTGCCGCCGCTGTCCAATTCATTCATCAGCCTGGTGAAGGATACGTCCCTGGCCGCGGTCATTCTCGTTCCGGAGATGTTCCGCAAAGCCCAGGAGATTGCAGCAGCCACCTACGAACCGCTTCTGGTGTACTCGGAAGCCGCTTTGATCTACTGGATGATCTGTCTGGTACTGGCTTATATTCAGGACCGGATCGAACACAGACTGGATCGTTATGTCGCATAAGAAGGTGAATGATTGACATGATTACCATCACCGATGTTCACAAGCGCTTTGGCGACCTGCACGTACTCAGGGGGGTCTCCCTGCAGGTGGAAAAAGGAAAAGTGGTCGTCATCATCGGCCCGTCGGGGTCCGGCAAAACGACCCTGCTCCGCTGCCTTAACGTTCTGGAAATCCCCTCTCAGGGAAGTGTCCGGATCGGCGAAGTCGTTTTGGACTTTTCAAAAAAGGTGGAGAAGTCACAGATTGCCCGTCTGCGTAAACAGACCGGCATGGTGTTCCAAAGCTATAACCTGTTTCCCCATATGACGGCGCTGGAAAACGTGATGGAGGGCCCGGTTACCGTAAAAAAGGAAAGCCCCTCTGTCGCCCGCGCCAAGGCGATTTCTCTCCTGACCAAGGTAGGGCTGGCCGACAAGCTGAACCACTATCCGGCTCAGCTCTCCGGCGGGCAGCAGCAGCGCGTGGGAATTGCCCGCGCCCTGGCGATGGATCCGCAGGTCATGCTGTTTGACGAACCCACCTCTGCACTCGATCCCGAACTGGTCGGCGAAGTGTTGAAGGTCATGAAAGAACTGGCCATGGAAGGGATGACCATGGTCGTCGTGACTCATGAGATGGGCTTTGCCCGCGAAGTGGCCGACGAAGTGATCTTTATGGATCAGGGAGCGGTTCTCGAACGCGGAACGCCCGAACAGCTGTTTACCCATCCGAAAGAAGAACGTACCCGCCAGTTTCTCCAACTCTTGCAAGAGTAAACGAAAAGACACTGTACTACAGAGCACAGTGTCTTTTTCGTGAGGACTTGTGATTAATGTTTGTCGTCGCTGAAGACCAGAAACAGCAGGATCACAATCAGAATGATCCCGAAAATGCCGCCGTCGAAGATCCCACGTCTTTTGCCGCTCATGCCTTTTCCCCCTCATGGTCAAGCATCTGCAGGACAAAGAACCCATGTTTGTCCTGCCATGATTATGATATGAGAAGAGAAATGTTCCCGCGTGGATGCTCGTCTATACGGGAACAAAAAAAGGCGAAAAATGCGGGGACCATTCGTACAATCATTTCTCATGACTTGCACATACAGTGTGATTAGTTACAGCAAAGGAGGGATAGTTTTGAGCGGCATCTTTAACGGCGACGATTTTGCCTTGATCCTGGTGCTTTTTGTTCTGTTGGTAATTGTTGGTTGTGACTGCGACTAATGCACGCTACGAAAAAGGAGAGAAGCGGGTCTTCTCTCCTTTTTCAATGTGCAGCACCGCCTGTGGCGCCTTTTTTTCCTTACCTATGCGTCTACCCAATCCCGATGACCTGTCCGTAACATAAAATGATCCAAACGTTTGTCACGTTACGTCGTGCCGATGAGGAGTGATGAAGTGGCCAGAATACGAAGAAACAGGAATAACGCTTCCCCTGAAATCCTTTCCTTGCAGAAGCAAATCGACGAATTGAAGAAAGAACTGGGCAAGAGACAATCAAATGCACTGGTGCCTCGGGAAAAACCCAGGTCAAATTTTCTCACCGGCTTGGATCCGGCAAAAATTTCCCAATGGCTGGAATTGATGGGCAATCCGGCCGTTCAAAACATGATTTCACAATTCACGTCGAAACCTTCTTCTGAAGTTGAGCAGCAGCCAAGGCGAAGAAGGGGTCTCTTCTTTTAGGAGTCACACATTTACACAACCTTAACAAATCTTTGATCGTTTCTCTACTTTCCCTTCATAAACACAACTTATGATAAGAATTGTCAGACCCTACGATGGACATATCGTCCTCTATTTGCTGCCCGTTTGGTCCCCTTCTGAACGGGTGGTCTTTTTTTACCTCTTATGGAAAATATTTTCTTTTGTAATGAGCGAATGCGAGCAAGGGCCAGATGTACCGGTAACTATGGTAGTGGAAGTAAAAACCACCAGGTAACCCTGCTCCGGTCGGATACGAGACCGTCCAATCCTCGGTCTTTCCGTTCGCCAGCAAATACTGAATTCCACGTTCAATGGCCGTCGTAGGTTCCGGGGATACGGCAATGAGAGTGTCCACTGCCCAGGCGGTTTGCGAAAGCGTACTCCCTCCTAAGGGAACATACCTTTTTAGGATGTCACTCTTGCAAGATTCCCCCCATCCCCCGTCTTCATTCTGGATTCGCTGTACCCATTGTACCGCTTTTTGTACCGCCTGATGCTCCGGCGCTACCCCCACCGCTCTCATCCCGGTTACAGCCGACCACGTACCATACAGATAGGAAATCCCCCATCGCCCATACCACGACCCGTCCATCTGCTGGTTTCGCAAGATCCAGTGTACGGCTCTTTCCACATTCGGGTGGGGCAGGGTAAATCCCGCATGGTTGCCGAGGAATTCCAACGTCCTGCCGGTCAAATCGGCTGTCGAAGGATCCGTACTGACCGCGTCAGCGCCTTCCATTGGCAGCAAGGACAATATTTTTTTGTCCGTGTTTTTCTCAAACGCCGGCCATCCCCCGTCGTCATTCTGCATGGATAACAGCCACTGGAGGCCGCGTTTCCAGGATTGGCGGTAAGCCGGATCTTCTTCCCTCAACCTGTTCATCACCCGCAGTGCAGCCGTTGTGTCATCGACGTCCGGGTTGATTGTATTGACATCCGAAAACCCCCATCCTCCGGGCAAAACAAAAGGATCCTTCAACGCCCAATCCCCATATCTGTCCTGCTGCCGAGACAGAAGATAGCGGCCAGCCTTTTTTACCATGGGATTGGATGGTTGCACGCCAACGGACAGCAGGGCATGAGCCAACAGGGCGGTATTCCAAACCGTTGCGGTTGCATTTTGGACATGTCCATTTGCGGGGCAGGTCATTGCTTTCATTCCAGCGATTGCTCGAGTGATAACCGGATGGTTGGACGCATATCCCAGTGCCTGTAAAGCGAAGATCATGAGAAAGGTTGAGGTGAAATAGCTGTACAAGGTGCCATCCGCTTCAAGACGATCCAGCATGAAGCGTTCGGCCATGCGCAAAGCCTGACGATGCATTACCGCCGGCAGGTACGGAAGACTCCTGATCCCATCAACAATCCTCTTATGGAAAGAACGCGCTTCGGCGGATTGGAGAATGCTCGTTCTGCTGTTTCGCAGATCAGAGATATCGGGTGTTCCGGGTATTCTCCTGACGAACTTGCGGTCAGATACGACCAGCAGGGGAGCAATATGCACTCTGGCGTACCCGGCAAAATCAAAAAAATGGACGGGAAACCACGGCGGCAGCAACATCATTTCAATCGGAAGCAAGACGTGCTTCGGCCACGGATACTGGCCCGTCGAGGCAAGCATCACTTTTGTCAGCAGGCTCGAATGTGATAGCCCGCCCTTCGACAGGATAAAACGCTTTGCTGCCTGCATGCGCGCATCGTTATTCCTACAGTAGCCTGAAAAAAGAAGGGCATAGTACGCCTCTACAGTTGCAGAAAGATTGCCTTCCTCTTCGTCATGAAACAGCTTCCAGGCGCCGTCCAGCGATTGACTTTTTTGCATTACCTGAATGATTCGATTTATTTCCACATCCACTCTGTCGATCATTCCTACACAGACCTTTCCTCATCCGAAATCACTCCTATCCCCACTTTATTCATCGGATCATGTAGGGTTCGAAAAAGGAGAAGGCCTAAATGGGAATCAAGCTGCGTCAAGTACTGCCTCTTCTCACTGTGAAAAATGAATTGAGCAAAAAAATGAAGGCTGGCAACAAGCTGACTCATGAATCGAAATTATCCCGACGTGACCAATTGCTCATTCGGCAAATCAAGGAAAGAACGAACCGGCAAAACCTGAACAATGTGACGCGGACCATGACGTACTACGAGTTCTATCGACGTCATCCGGAAATCCATTGGGCGTTTTTGGGGCACATGGTATCCAGAAACGGCGGCTGGAACATGACGGATATCAAGGGAGAGCTTCTTTCCAGATTGCTTTCAGAAGCGGAACAGAAGGATTTCTTTTTGTTTTTGGAACGCGGCAATTGGCTCATTTTTCAGGATGTGTATCCGCAATTTTTGCTGTATGAAGAAAGTGTGAGAAGAGAGACGAATTTGTTTTATCTGTTGCCTTATTTCCACGTATCCGTCTTCATGGATGTCATGTGGAATCATATCTGGAAAGCGGGAGACCGCTATCTTTTGGCGATGGCGCTGATCATCAACGAGCAAAGCTATCTGGAAAAAAGAGTCATCCAACATCCTCGTTATCAAAAAACCGTTCTGCAAACCATCGAGTTCAAACTGCAAGATTTGCTTGGCTTAAATCAAATTCTTTTTCCATGCTACAAGGGGGGGACCGATAAAGAACTGCATGTGATCGGACAAACTCTTCGTCATTTTGCTTCCCTGCAGGAGCGAATTCGATTGGGAAAACGGCTGTATTCGCTGCTTTTTGGACGTTCCGACTACTTGCAGGGCGCATTGAACTGGGCAGCCGATCATCCTCACACCGGCTCTCGAAAAGATTACTGGCCCCATTTGTTCAACGATGTGAATGATTCTGTGCCGGGCACTCTCTATGTAAGACGGTTGAAGAATTGTCAATTACAGTCAGGAACCAACCGTTTTTACAGTCCAACCCTGGAGCATGCCTGGAAAAATCAAGCTCATGAGGAAGCGGAAATCGGAGATTGGTACAGGGATTGGAAGGTCATTGCCAGCCTGATGAACGATGAAGAAACCACAGATGGGGAGATTCGTCATGAATACTGTAAAACACTGGAGAAAATCGAGCTTGCCGTCATGGCGCAAACAGCCATCTTTGAGAGATAAGCTGATTTCCTATGTACCAACGATGATATTTTCTTCCTGGTTGGCAACGTATCTGGACCTTTTTTTCGTACAGAAGAAACTGTACTCGTTTCCAGCGAGACCTCTCCCCGATCTTTTTCCAATCAATATTTTGTTTACGTTGTTTGCGCTGCCGCTGGTTACGTTGATCTTTCTAACCCTTTTGCAACAGATGCGTACCTGGCAAAGAAGAGGCGCGATCCTGCTGTTTGGCATCATCGCCGCGTTGGCGGAACAATTGGCTGAACGGCTGGGATGGTTTGTTCACAGCAGTGAATGGAGTCACACGTATTCATTCTTCGGATACATCCTGTTATGTGGCTGTTGTGGAAATTTCATCGACGGTTTGAAAGGTAGTGGGAGAGCCGTTATCGCTCTCCCTCTTTCGTTCTGAGGGCAGCCCTGCCAAACAGCCAAGCCCATGGTACAATACCCCTATAGTGGAAAGGAGAGGGATTTGTGAATCACGAGCGTACGGAAATCATCCGACCTGGTTTTTTCAGCATCGAAGCAGCGGCAGATCGCAGACGCAACGAATTCGACTATCACAATGAAGCCATCCTGCATCATCGCGTTCCGGTAGACTTCGTCTTTTTCGGGGATTCCATCACACACTGGTGGGACCTGCAAACCTACTTTGGACGCACGGGGAAATTCATCGTCAACCGAGGGATTGGCGGGGATACGACGGAATTTGCCAGAAAGCGCTTTGCCGCAGACGTGCTCCAGCTTAAACCAAAACACCTCGTCATGAAAATCGGCATCAACAACACCTGGGCATTGGACGAATGGAGAGTGGAAGACCGAAAAACGGCTGACCAAATCTATCAGGAGATCGTGCAGGACACGGAGGCGATGCTGCATGCTTCGATGGGTCAGGGGATCAGCACCATTCTCTGCTCCCTTTTGCCGACCTGCATGGACAGGTATGCGCAGAATCACGCCAGAAACCTGCTCGTTGTGAAGACAAACGAAGCCCTCAAGCAGCTTGCCGAAGAGACTGGCGCGATTTACGTCGATTACCATTCCCGGATGGTCGAAACGGACGGGGTAACACTTCGGGCTGAACTGGCCGACGACGGACTTCACCCCCATGTACTGGGGTACAACATCATGGCTGAGGTGCTAAGGCAGGAGCTTTGCCGTCACGGCATTGAGATCTAAAGGAGTCCAGAGCGGAGAGAAGGGGGAATGATTGATGAAAAGGGTTCTGATCACTGGAGCAGCTGGTCGAATTGGAACAGTATTACGCCGCGGACTGCGTGAGAGTATTCCCATCCTGCGGTTAACGGATGTCATCCCATTGGGAGAGGCGCGAGATGGAGAGGAAATCGCAAGGGTGGATCTACGCGATTATCCATCGGTGGAAGCGGTTATGCATGAGGTGGACGCCGTCATTCACCTCGGTGGCATTCCTGATGAAACCCATTTTCAATCCATTTTGGAAACGAATATCCTGGGAACGTACAACGTCTTTGAGGCAGCAAAAAATCAGGGCGTAAAAAGAGTGATTTTCGCCAGCAGCATTCATTCTGTCGGATTTTACCCGAGAGAACAAAAAATCGGCCCGGATGTTCCTGTCCGTCCCGATACCTATTACGGGGTCAGCAAGACTTTTGGCGAGAGTTTGGGAAGCCTGTATGCGGATAAATTCGGACTTGAAGTCGTTTCCGTACGAATCTGCAGTTTCGAGGAACGCCCTCGCAATCGAAGACATCTAAGCACGTGGCTAAGCCATCGGGACGCCGTTCAGCTTTTTTCGGTGCTATTACAGGCGAAGCAGGTGCATTACTCGATCGTGTACGGCGTCTCCGGCAACAGCCGATCGTGGTTTGACAATTCCCATGCGGAAGCTCTCGGCTATCGTCCGATCGATAATGCCGAGACCTACTGTGAAGAGGTGATCGGAATGACGTCTGCGGCAACGGATCAAGACGGGTTGGCGGAGAAACTGATGGGCGGTGAGTTTGTCTTACGGGATTATGGTCTAAGAAAACCCACCCGGCATTAGAAAACGTGAGCTCCTCTACCGTTGAGGAGCTCCGTTCTCTTTTTCTATGGAATCGACCAAGCCCAGCTCTGCCGCCAGCACCAGGTACATGGCATGGGACCAGAGCAGCGGCAGCGCCGGCTGTCCTGCCCGCTCCACCCACTCGCCGTAGGCTTTTGGCGCAAGCAGGTGATCCTGAACCTGCTCAGGCAACCCTTCCTCCGTCCACTTCGATTCGATCCAACAGAGAATATCGCCTGCTTCGTCCGTTCTGCCGGTCTGCGCGTAGTACCAGCCCAACCAGGCCGACAGCAAAATCCACTGACCGCCGCCGTAATAGACGTCTTCCGGATAGCGGTGAACGCCGCGCCCCCTCACGATCTCCTGCTCCATTTGCCGCACGGTTTCTTCCATCGTCGGCTCATCGAGAGCAGCCAGACCGAACGGCAGGGAGAGCCAGAGCAGGCTGGCATCCACGGCAGGATTGCCCAGTGATTTGACAAACCTGCCGTTTTCCGTGCCGTTCTCCCGCACGAACGTTTCAATCAAACCGCACAGCACCGAAAGCTGCCCTTTTCGCTCCGGAAGCCACCGCGCAATCGACTTGCAGCCACCGTAGATAGCTGCCAGCGTGGCCGGATGGATTCGATCGCCAAACTCCTCCCAGCAGTCGTAATTGGGCAGCTGCCAGCAGGCTTGCAGGTACTCAAGGGTAAGCTCGATCGCCGACCGGAAG
The DNA here is from genome assembly GCF_044759095.2 of Brevibacillus soli. Lineage (NCBI taxonomy): Bacteria > Bacillati > Bacillota > Bacilli > Caryophanales > Paenibacillaceae > Brevibacillus > Brevibacillus soli. The sequence continues at coordinate 62,191 of NZ_JBIYSM020000001.1, read as the reverse complement.
CGGTCGATCAGCTCCACGTCCCCTGTCATGCGAATGTGCTCCGCCAGTCCCCACAGCCAGGTGCCGTACCCGTCCAATTGAAAATTGCCCCACTCGCCCTCCACCTCTTCTCCGTCTACGGTGTAGCGGGTGTGTAAAAACAGGCCGTCCCAGTCTGTGCTCACTTCCCCCGACCGAACGGCCGCAATGGCGCGCCGCGCTTTCTGCTCGTGCTTCAAGAGCACGCCGCTGCACCATTCGTAAAAACGGCGGGCGCTGTCGTGCTCTCCGACGCGATCCATTGCATACGCGACAAACGTCCCGTCTCGCAACCACGCATAGCGATAATGAACAAACGCAGGCGAGGCCAGGTACGCCCCGGTCTGCGCCTGATTGTGTTTGATTATCTTCACGCTTTGGCGGATACAGCCTGCTGTTGACAACTCCATCACCTCGCTGTCAGCCTTTGGTTCCGCCGGACGTCAGGCCGGATATGAGGTACCGCTGCGCCAGCAGGAACACCACCAGCACCGGCAGCGTTACAATGATCGCCCCAGCGGCCATGTAGTGCCAGTCGGTGTTGAACTGGTTGACAAATTGACGCAAGCCGATTGGCAGCGTATACTTCGTCTCTTCGGACATAAATGTAAGAGCCATGAGAAACTCGTTCCACGCCGTGATAAACGAGTAGAAACCGGTTACCGCCAAACCCGGAAGGGACAGCGGAAGCACAATCCGATAGAAAGTGCCGAAGTGGGACAGCCCGTCGACACGCGCCGCCTCTTCCAATTCGAACGGAATGGTATCAAAAAAGTTTTTCAGCATCATCACGCAAAATGGCACCGCTACCGTAGAATATGCCAGAACCAGCCCGACGTAACTGTTCAACAGTCCCATCTGGTTGACCAGCGTATAAAGCGGGACGATCAGGAGCGCTCCCGGAAACATCTGCGCCAGAAAGAAGCTGAAGTCGATCACTTTCCAGCCGACAAACTGAAAGCGGGAGAGAGCGTATGCGGCTGTAGCCGATAAAAACAAACCCACCAGCGTGGTCAGCAGCGCAACCAGGGTGCTGTTCCAAAACCAGTTGAGAAACACCCCGTCAGACCGCGTCAGCACATGCAGGTAGTTGTCCCACGTGACGTTTTCCGGAATCAGCTGAATTGAAGTTGAGAAGATCTCTTCCTGCGGCTTGAAGCTTGTCGAGAATATCCAAATGACCGGGAATACGGCGATCACGGAGGCGATGACCAATAAAATGTGCACCCACCAATTCGACTGTCGCATTTTAATAGTGTACCCCCTCGTTCGTATTCAACAGGCGTCTGTAAACCAGGGAGAACAATAGAAGAAAGCTGAGAATGACAACGCCATAGGTGGTGGCCACGCCAAAATTCCAGCGTTCAAAGGCCTCCTGATAGGCATAGGTAACGAGAATTTGCGTAGAACGGACAGGTCCGCCTCTCGTCACCAGATAAATGATGTTGAACATGTTGAACGTCCAGATGATTCCCAACACGGTAGCTGTCGCCGCAACCGGGCGCAATAGCGGCAGCGTGATGTTCCAGAACTGGCGCCAGGCCGATGCGCCGTCAACACGCGCCGCCTCGTAGAGCGACTCAGGGATGCTTTGCATACCGCCCAACAACGTCACCATCATAAACGGCACCCCGATCCAAACGTTGACGGCAATAACGGAAAACATCGCCCAAAAGGAGTCGCCCAGCCAGGAAACAGTGGGAAGCCCCAGTTTTTGCAGCATCAGATTGAAAAGCCCGTACTTCTCGTTGAACATCCACGTCCACGCATACGCGCTGACAAACGACGGCACGGCCCACGGCACCATCAACAGCATACGGTACACACCGCGCCCTTTGACCTTCCGGTTGAGAAGAAGCGCCAGACAAAGGCCGATCGTGAAGTGGAAAAAGACATTCACAAACGTCCAGATGAGCGTTTGCATGACGACGTCACGGAACACTGAATCCCCTGCCGTAAAACTGGAAAACAAGTCTGTGTAGTTTTTCAGGCCGATGAATTCGTAGCTTGGCGGCGCAAACTGACTCCCCATATTGTACTGGTTCATGTTCGTAAAACTGAAGGAAATCCCCTGCAGCAACGGATAAAAGACCAGAGCACCCATGACAAGCACGACCGGTGCCAGAAACACATAAGCGATCCAACTGCGATTGCCCACGCTGCATTCGCCCCCCCTTCCAAAAATGGGAGAAGGGAAGAGAGCCGCATTGGCCCCTCCCCCTTACCCTTGCCTATTTGCCCAACAATTTGTTCCACGCTGCCGCAACAGCATCCAATGCTTCCTTCGGAGATTTCTCCTTCTTGAATGCCGCCTGGATTTCAGGGCTGAAAGCGGTGTAGATTTGACCGCCTTCAGGAATAACCGGGCGATTGGTTGCAGCGTCAAGTACGGCTTTGTACTCAGAGATGAGACGGTTGCTCTTCACTTCGGGTATCTCATACGCAGACTTGCGAGTAGGCAACAATCCATTCTTGTTTGCGAACTTCGCCTGGTTTTCCGCATTGGACAAGTAGGCAATCAGCTTGTAGCTGGCGTCCTTCACTTTGGAACCGGCGTATATCACATAGCCGTGACCGCCAACAGGGGAGCCGGTTTTGCCTTCCGGACCTGCCGGTATGGGGGCGATACCGAAGTTGTTCGGATCTTTGAATTGTTCACCGCTGAGGAGGTCGCTGGTTGCCCACGGACCGTTCAAGATCATGGCCGCACGCCCCGTTTTCAAAGCGGTGTTCATGTTGTTGTAATCGTTCGCCGCGTCGAATTCATCCGGCATCACTTTGTCATCCCGCAGTTTGAGCAGGAATTCAAGACCTTTGACGGAGCCTTCGTTGTTTACGAAAACATTTTTGTTTTCGTCGATCAAACCGCCGCCGAACGCCCACATGAACGGCTGAAACCAGTAGGAGTCGGTTTGACGGTGGTAGTAACCCCACTTGTCCTTGGCTGGGTCAGACAGCTTTTTGGCCATGGTGTAGAACTCATCCATGGTTTTGGGAGGAGCGTTGAAACCGGCGTCAGCCAACATTTTTTTGTTATACAGGAGAGCAAGCGCATCCGTTACCTGCGGAACGCTCCAGGTTTTGCCGTTCCATTTGCTGTAACGAAGCGGAGCGTCAAGGAAGTCTTTTTGATCTTCTGCTGGAAAATAGTGATCCAGCGGTTCGAGGAGCCCCAGCGCCGCGAATTCAGGAGTCCAGGCGATTTCGGAGCGAAGCACGTCCGGACCGTTGCCTGCTTTTGCCGCATTGCGGAACTTGTCTTGCGCTCCGTCGAACGGAATGTTTTGCAGGTCTACCTTCACATCCGGATTTTCCTTCTCGAAGCTGGCGATGATTTCTTTGAGCGTCACCTGTTCCTCGTCGTTCATCGTGCTCCAGAACGTAACCGTAACCGGGCCGTTTGGCTTTTGCGCCTGATCACTAGGCGCTGGCTTGGGTGCTGGCGCAGAACTGCTGCAGCCGGCGAGGACGGAACCGAACAGCGCCATCGCGGTAAAGATGCTGAAAAAGCGTTTCATGTGTTTTCCCCTTTCTATACCTGAAATCAGTTCAGCGTGGCAGGGCCGCCCCAATCAAACCTGATCCCGCTCGGCTTTCTCTCCCACTGTGCCAAGCAGGGCTTGTGCAAACGATTGCACAAATGCACAGCAAACGTTTTCATGATTGGAGAAGGCGTGTGACGCCTCATATGTACTCTCATCCTACAACAAAGCATTCTTCCAAGAAAACGCTTGCAAATGGTAAAATTTAGCCGAATTTCATTGTTTTTCGCACCTTATTATTGTAAATCTCGGTAATACTTTCATTTTCTTTAATTATCTTTTATTTCCCTCTTTTCCATATTTTTCGAAACCATTGGTTTACATTCTGCTTCTTTTCATATACGATGATCTAAAACAAACGTTTGCACAGCGTTTCACTTACAAGGAGGCGCGTATGTCCGTCACGATCAAGGATGTCGCCCGTGTCGCAGGGGTTTCCCCTTCCACCGTTTCACGGGTACTGTCCAACCACCCGAAAATAAGTCCGGAAACCGTGCGCAAGGTAAAAGAAGCGATGGAAGCGCTCGGTTACCATCCCAATATCATGGCGAAAAGCCTTGTTTCCAAAAGCACACAGACAATCGGACTTGTTCTGCCCCGCCTGGTGGAGGAGTTCTCCAATCCGTTCTTCTCTGAAGTGTTGCGAGGCATGCTGGCTTGCGCCAACTCGGCCGGGTACGACGTGCTGATGTCTTCAGCCAACAACCGGCAGGAGGAGCTGGATTCCGTCAATCGGATGATCCTGGGCCGCCGCGTCGACGGCATCATCCTGATGGCTCCGCGAAAAGCCGATCCGCTGGTGGAAAAGCTGCTGGAGCACGACTTCCCCTTCGCTCTGCTCGGCCGCTCGATCGAACATGAAGATTTGCTTTGCGTCAACAACAATAACGTCCTGGCTGCCTACGACGCCACCAATCATCTGATCGCACAGGGTCACACCCGGATCGGCTTTGTCAGCGGCCCGCCGGACATGGTTGTGTCGGAAGACCGTTTGGATGGATACAAACAGGCCTTGGCCGAAGCAGGGCTCACCTGCCGACCGGAGTGGATCATGACCGCTGAAATGCTGCAGGCAGGTGGATTCCACGCCACCTCCATGGTGATGAACCAGCCTGAACGCCCCACCGCCTTCGTCGTGATTGACGACGTTGTTGCCTTTGGCTTCATTCGTCAGCTGTATGAAATCGGCCTGCGGGTCCCGGAGGATGTCTCCATCGTCGGGTTCAACAACATCATGCTGTCGGAGCTGAGCAATCCGCCGATCAGCACAGTGGACATCGGGATCTACCACCTTGGCTACATGACGGTGCAGCTCCTCATCCGCAAGCTGTCCGGTGAAGAGATTCAACAGCCGCAGCTTGTCCTGCCGCACCGTTTGATTGTGCGCGGTTCCTCCTTTCGACCGAACCCGTGATGATTGAATAGGGAAGGAGAACAATTGACATGAATTTGTCACCTGTTACCAACAAACCGTATATAAACGACGCCATTATCGGCAATTCCTCCATGCTGGCCGCCCTGGGACGGACGGGGGAGCTGTACCGCCTTTGGTGGCCCCACGTCGATTATCCGCAGCACGTAGAGCGGATGCGCGCAGGGATCTATCTGGAAGGAGAAAGTGCGGAGACGCTCTGGCTCGATACTCCGTTGGAATGGCAGTACGAGCAGTCCTACGTACCCAAAACCAACGTTCTGAGAACGGTCGCAGCTGCGAAAAAACTGCCCGTCCGCATGGAAACGACGGATTTCGTCGCGCCGGACGACCCTCTGTTGATCCGCTGGTACAAGCTGACCAATACGGGGCAAAAGCAGCTTGACCTCCGATTTTTCCTCTACGCGTCCCTGACGATTGGTGAAAGCGGCCTGTACAATACCGTGGCGTACGAGCCCAAAGTGGACGGTCTCGTCTACTTCCGCCACCAATACGCTTTTGCGCTGGCCAGTCCGCTGGGCTGCACACAGTACACCTGCGCCGATGCCCTCAAACACGCCGCCCAAGGTTACTTGCCTGGCAACAAAATCGCCATGACACCGGATGGAGCCCTTGGCTGGAAACTGTCGCTCGCGCCGGGAGAAACGGTCTCCCTTCCTGTTTATCTGACAGCAGGTACGACCATCGACGAGGCGATTGCAGGCATGCTGTCCGCCCATTCCGTTCCCGCAGATACCTGGCTGGAGCGTACGATCCATTATTGGCACCAGTACCTGAACAGTCTGCCCGCGCTGCCGACCGCAAACGAGCAGATCCGCCGCATCTACGATCGCTCTCTGTTGGTCTTCAAACTGATGGCGGACAAGGCAACAGGCACTGTCATCGCAGCACCGGAATTCGACGAGGCGTTTACCCGCTGCGGCGGCTACGCCTACTGTTGGGGCCGGGATGCCGCCTACATCACCACCGCTTTCGACCGGGCCGGTTTGACCGACCTGACCCGCCGGTTTTACCGCTGGACGCTGACTGCTCAAGATGCGGACGGCTCCTTCCAGCAGCGCCACTATCACGACGGACGCCTGGCTCCTTCCTGGGGACTGCAGATCGATGAAGGAGGCTCCATTCTCTGGGGCATGTACCAGCATTATCTGATGACCCGTGATCGCTCATTTCTGGAGGAAGTGTGGACAGCCGTGGAGAAAGGGGCTGCCTTCCTGCTCTCCTATCTGGATCAGGACACGGGGCTCCCGCTCCCCAGCCGCGATCTCTGGGAGGAGCGCAACGCGGAGCACACGTATTCGGCCGCAGCCGTTTACGCCGGCATGAACGGGGCCGCTTCCATTGCCAGAGAGCTTGGCCGTGACGATGTGGCCGGCCGGTGGGAACAAGCGGCAGAGTCACTGAAGGAAGCGATTCTGACTCAGGCATTCAACGACAAGAACGGCACGTTTTACCGAGGCGTCAAACTGCAGGTGGACCGCTCCACCTACGAGCGCGCGTTGGAGGCCGGCAAGCAGGTTTCTCTGGAGACGGATGAAAAAGGCTACGTCTCTTATTTCGTTGCGCATGACGACATCTATGACATCAGCCTGATTGGCTTAACGGTTCCGTTCGGTGTCCTGGATGCGGCAGATCCGCGGATGGCTGCGACCGCGGACGCAATTGAGCGCACGTGCACTTCGCCGATTGTAGGGGGAATCCGCCGCTATGAAGACGATCACTACATCGGCGGCAATCCGTGGATCCTGACCACACTGTGGCTGGCTCAGTACCGGATCGCCCAGGGGCGTTACGACGAAGCGAAGCAATACCTGAACTGGGCCGTTTCCCACGCCACTTCACTCGGCCTCCTGCCGGAGCAGATCGACAAACAGACCGGGGAAACAGCCTGGGTAGTGCCGCTTACCTGGTCCCACGCGATGTTCGTGCTGACTGTCCACATGCTGAGTGACAAGGGGCAGCTGTAACATGAGCGGTCGCGCAGACAACCGACTGTTGTCGTTGGCCTGGCCGGCCATGCTGGAAATGCTCCTCTACATGCTGGTACTGTTCGTGGACACCCTGATGATCAGCCCGCTCGGCCCTGCCGCACTGGCTGCTGCCGGCATCGCCAATCAGATTTTTTCCATCCTGGTCCTGCTGCTCTCCGTCGTGGCAACCGGCTGCAATGTGCTGGTTGCCCATGCGAGCGGCGCCAATCTTCCCGCAGAGGCGAAACAGGTAGCGGAGCAATCCCTGTTCGCCTCTTTTTTGATCGCAGCAGGGGTGACAGCTGCAATCACTCTGACCACTCCCTGGATGATGGCTCTATTTCAGGCACAAGCCGATGTGCAGGCGTTAGGTGCCCCCTTTTTGCGAATTCTCGCCTGGTCCATCCCTTTTTTGGCGCTCTCCATGACGCTGGGTGCTTATTTGCGCGGCAAAGGGGACATGAAAACACCGATGCTGGCTGCATTTTTCACCAATTTGTTCAACGTGGCGGGCAATCTGGTGTTCATCCATGGCGTGGGACCGATCCCCGCCCTCGGAATCGACGGCTCCGCCCTGGCTACACTGCTCGCCCGGATGGCGGGCCTCGCTCTTTTGTTTCTGCTTCTGTATAAAAGACACCATGCCATCGGCAGCAGCATGTTTCGCTTGTCCCAGCACCGTCCCGACGTGTACCGACGCCTGCTGTCGATCGGCGGGCCGGCTGCCCTGCAGCAGGCAGGCTATCACGCGGGTCAGATGGTGATGGTCATCATCATCGCCCTGATTGGCACGACTGCCGTCGCCGCCCGCCAGATCAGCATGTCGGTGGAGTCCCTGTCGTTTCTCCCAGGCTTCGGCATCGGCCTGGCCATCACCTCGCTGGTCGGCTTGCATCTGGGGGCGGGCTCACACCGCCGCTGCTACGAAGAGGCTGCTTCCGCCATCCGTCTCGGCGTCTCGATTATGGGCTCAATCGGACTCGCTCTGTTCCTTTCCGCCGAGTGGCTGGTCGGCATGTTTACCGCAGATCAAACTGTCTTTCCCCTGGCCGTGCTTTGCTTGAAAATCATGGCGTTCGTCCAACCGGCCAAGGCTGCCAATATGATCCTCGACGGTATCTTCCGCGGTGCGGCCAAAACCCGCTGGAGCCTCTATGTAACGCTGGCCGGCGTGTGGATGTGGGGTCTGCCCCTTGCATACGCAGCAGGTGTCCAAATGGAGTGGGGACTGCCTGCCGTATTTGTCGTGCTGGCATTGGAGGAATGGTTGCGGGCAGGGGCTAATACGTTGTACTTTGTGAAACGAAAGTGGCTCATTGCAAAACCCACCAAATCAGGCTAATTGCCTAGTGGTGGGTTTTCACTATCACTCTATTTCCATCTCCAGCAAAGCATAGCTTAAACTTTTCCCGTGTGTATCCATGACAAGCGATGTTGTAACTCCTCCCATTAACGCCTGTTCACAAACGAATTGGAGGGCAGAAATATTTGGAAGTTCATACCGAATTACCTCCCCCGCCACAATGCCTATAAGATGCCTCCTTACTTCCTCCGCCGTTACCTTTGCACACAAAAGAGAAAAATCCTCTTCCTCATAACAGATCAAGGACAAAATCAGAGTGTTCCCCTTGTCACCTGCTCTGCAATGGGCAATTTCGTACAGTTTTCTTTTCACGCTCTCCACTCCCGAATCGTCACATGTGGTGCTGTTTTCTCTCTTTCGACGGCAACGGATACAATCCCAATCACTTCTTTCACGTACTTCCGCGCCCCGCCCCCGCCGGCCGGTCCGTTGGTATAGAGCGCCTCGACTTCCTCGCCAATTTGTTCGGCGGCTTCTCTGGTCGGTGCTTTAGCCGCCACTCGCAGGCGTACCTCGTATGGTTCGGGACATTGTCCAAACAGCGTGCGATGTACGGAAGACATGCCAATATAATCAACCCGTATTTCCGTTACATGGCTCTTTAATCGCTCCGAAACAACTTCCCCTGCAAGCTTTGCCCTGGCCAATGCGTTTGAACCAGCGTAGGAGATTTCTCCTTCTCCAACAAAACCAGCATGATACCCGACGCTTACCTTCAATGTAGCTGGCCTCGGTATCCCCGAGCTGCCGCTTACCTCTACCCGATTTTCCCCCGCTTGACGCAGACGAACCGTTGAAAAGTCAACAATAACGTCCGGGGTAATGTATTCAAACGGGTTCGTTACTTCATAGAGCAGCTGTTCTTTTGCCGTAGCCAGGTTTATGACCCCACCCGTACCTTCTACCTTGCCAATCACTGCGGTTCCCTCTTCATCCACATCGGCAAAAGGAAACCCTAACTGTGACAGGTTTGGTACCTCTTTTTTCCCCGGATCTGCGAAATACCCGCCGGTAATTTGTCCTGCACACTCCAGCAAGTGACCAACTACCGTCCCCTGGGCCATACGCCTTATATCTGCGGTTGACCAACCGTAATGATGGATCATCGGAGCGAGAAACAAGGAAGGATCAGCTACCCTGCCTGTCACGATGACGTCCGCCCCAGTTTGCAACGCCGGTAGAATCGCGTCCGCTCCCAGATAGGCGTTTGCTGAAATGATCGGTCCAAAACGGTGGAGCGGCTCATTCGTTTCCAACGAAAGATCCTCCATTGAAAGATGTTCCAGAACATCGTCTCCGGTTACTGCCGCTACTTTAATAGAAATGCCGGCTCGTCTGGCAATCTCCACAATCTTTTCAGCGGCGGCAACGGGATTTGCCGCTCCCATGTTGGTAATCAATCGCGTTTTTGTTTTGGCAAGGGAGGGAAGCAGAAGCCCCATTCGTTTTTCCAACAGTACGTCATACCCCTGGGACGCGTCCTGACGTTTTCTCATTTGTGCCAGGGCAATCGTTCGTTCCGCTAGACATTCCAATACAAGATAATCGAGATTTCCCTTTTCAACCAGTATGACTGCAGGCTCCAAGCGATCGCCGGAGAATCCTGCGCCTGAACCAATTCGAATCATGGTATCACCTCAAAGTGAGATAGCGCCTGTTAGTAACGCAACAATTGTCATGACGATGGTGGTACCGAATGCCCATTTGAAAATGAAGCGTTGATGGTCCCCAAGCTCCACTCCTGACATACCAACGAGAATAAACGTGGATGCGGTCAGTGGGCTTAGCGGAAATCCTGTCGTCATTTGCCCGAGTATTGCAGCCCGCCCAATTTCGATCGGATCGATGCCAAAAGAGGACGCCGTCTGGCTCATTACCGGAAGGACCCCAAAGTAGTAGGCATCGGGCGTAAACACCAAACTGAGAGGCATGCTCGTTACGGCAACCAATACGGGCAAATGTGCGGCAAGCCACTCCGGAATGATTGAAACCAATGCAGCTGCCATTCCATCAATCATTTTCGTCCCTGTCAAAATTCCGGTAAAAATACCAGCCGCAAAAATCATGGTGGAGACCATTACCACATTTCCCGCATGGCTTACCAAGCGGCGGTGCTGTTCATCAGGATGAGGATAGTTCACAAACAGGGCAACCGCAAAGGCAACCATAAACAAAACGGGAAGCGGCAGAATGCCGGAGACCAGAGCAATCAACAGAGCAGCAGTTAGCAAAACGTTAAACCAAAAGAGATGAGGACGTCGGGCTGACGCCTGTTCTTCGGAAAGTTCGCCCGCATGATCGTAGTGAAAATCCACAACTCCAAGCCGCTGGCGCTCTTTTTTTCCCAACAGGTACGAGGCGATCAATACCCAGACAATCCCGGCAATCATGGCGGGTATTACCGGATTGAACAGTTGGGAGGCATCAGCATGCAGGGTCGTCATCGCCCGCGCCGTAGGCCCTCCCCAAGGAGCGATATTCATAACCCCCGCACCCAAGGCAACGACACCAGACAAAACCAGAGGATTCATTTTCAGTCTTTTGTAAAGTGGCAGTAAGGCCGAAATGGTAATCATGAACGTAGAAGCGCCGTCGCCGTCAAGGGCAACGATCAGGGTAATGATTGCGGTTCCGACGACAACTTTTAACGGATCCCCTTTTACCAGCCGCATCGTGCGAGATATGATCGGATCAAACAAACCTGCATCGATCATCAGTCCGAAGTACAAAACGGCAAAAGCCACCATGATACCGGTCGGTGCAACCTTTTTAATCCCCTCCAGCATCATACTGCCAATTTCCGGACCGAATCCACCGATGAGGGCAAAGGGCACGGGCACCGTAATCAAAGCCACCAGCACCGAAAGCCTCTTGCTCATAATCAGGTACAGAAAACCGGCAACGGTGAGAAAACCTAGTAAAGCAAGCATACAACCTCCTCCATTTCTTTTGGTTTTTCATGAATAGGGAACGATTACTTCCTCTTTTCCATTGAATAAGCAAGTGTCATGCCAATAAAGAAAGCGCTTCATAATAAGCGCTTTCAACTATGGATTGTATTTCATTTTTACAATTATTTAGAAAAATGAATTCACTCTAGGCCGAAGCTTTCAACGATTGTACACGGGAAGTAGAATCAAATGGATTAGAATGCGTTTCTAATCATTTGGAATTTTTGACGAATCAAGCTTGTACTTTTTTATTTTGTTATACAAGGTGGCTAACGAAAAACCAAGTGCCTTCGCCGCTTCTCGCTTCTCATCACTTCCGAACCTTTCCAATGTGTCTATGATCAATTTTCGTTCCACTTCGTCCAGAACTTCGCGAACAGTTTGACTGTCAGGTTTTCGCAACAAGTCGGGCGAGGTCTGCTTTGCCTTGGCGATAAGCACCGGAAGATGTTGAAGGTCAATCTCTCTCCCATCCGCCATACATATGGCATAATCAATAGCGTTTTTTAACTCTCTTACATTTCCGGGCCAATCGTAAGACTGTAATACTTGTAGCGTAACCCCTTCAACCGAATCGACCAACCGAGGGCCATCCAACGTATTTACGGGAGAAGAACGGATAAATGAATCGATCAGTTCAGGAATATCCTCTCTTCGTTCACGTAGTGGAGGCAATTGCAAACGGAATACATTCAGACGATAAAACAAATCCTCACGGAAGCGGCCCTTCGCTACAAGCTGCTCAAGATCGTGGTTGGTTGCGGCAATAATTCTCACATCGATGTCTTGCTCCTTCGTATCCCCGATCCGGCGAACCTTGCCTTCCTGAAGGACCCGCAGTAACTTTGCCTGAAGATCATAGGACATATCCCCGATCTCATCCAGGAAGATGGTGCCATGGTTGGCCAGTTCAAACAAGCCCATTTTTCCGCCTTTTTTCGCATTGGTAAAGGACCCTTCTTCGTATCCAAAAAGTTCACTCTCCAACAGCAAGAGGGGAATGGCTGCACAGTTAACCGGTATAAAAGGCCGCTCTCTCCTGCTGCTGTTGTTGTGTATTGCCTGGGCAAACAATTCCTTTCCCGTGCCGCTTTCTCCGAAAATGAGAACCGGCAAGTGAGTTTCCGCCGCTCTTTTGGCGATGTGAACGATCTGTTTTAGTCCCCGGTCTTTGCCAATGATTTGATCAAACGTGTACTTCGCTTGATGGAGGGAATCCATTGTTCTTTCCAACTGCTGTATTTTCTCTTTTTTCTTTTGCAATTCTTTGGAAAGCTTGTGCACCTCGGTTAAACTTTTGCAGACAGAGACAGCCCCAATTATCTCGTCATGAACGACGATCGGAGCCATATCCACCACATATTCATGCTCTCCTTCTTTCCGGTAAACACCTACTCGGCATTTTCCGTCCCTAAGTGTATCAGGCAACTGGGCCCCCGGACGAAATTGGCGTAGTGGCTTCCCGATGATTTTTTCAGGAATAACGCCGGTAATTCTGGTGTATTCGGGATTCACCATTTGCACGATCCCTTGGTGATCAATAACTAGGACCCCGTCGTTTATCGAATAAAGAACGGCCTTCCACCATTCGATCTGGTTTTGCAAGGAACGATCCATCTCTTTCCGCTCCCTTCCTGCTGGTACGGGAAACACCACGCTGAATTTATCCATTATTTTAACAGAAAGTTCAAACAAAGCTGTAGCAAAAAAACCACTGGCTCAATCCAGTGGTTTTTCTTGTTGTATAAGAATTTATAAATTTGGACATCCCATACAGCCGCTAGAAAAGTGTTCGGGGCCCCGCCCGGCGAAGCGTAAGCTAATGCCGGGTGGGTTTTCTTATTCATCGAGGGTGGTTCCCTCGGACAGGTTCAGATAGTGCTGCAGCTCCTCGTAAAAGGCGGGATTGCAGGCCATGACGCTGCTTTTTTCGTCGAAGGGGAGCCGGTTTCCCGCCATCGTCGTCACAACCCCCCCCGCTTCCTCGACAATAATCCGTCCCGCGCCGAAGTCCCACGCATTCAACGACAGGCTGACGTAGCCGTCCAGCCGTCCTGCCGCTACGTACGCCATTTCCAGTGCGGCGCTGCCCAGGAGGCGCATGCCCCGTACTTTTCCGGCCAGTTTTTTGACGATCAGATCGATGCCGATTTGCTCGGCCTGCTTGTTCCAGAAAACGCTGGTGCAAAGGAGCGCTTCTTCCAGCGTCACCTGACGGTCAAGCCGAAGTGGGCGATCGTTTAAAAAGGCGCCCTCTCCCTTGACCGCGTAAAACATCTCGTCTCGGGAAGGGTCGTACACGACGCCGACCATCCCCTCTCCCTTGTGATAGACAGCTATGGAGACGGAAAAATTAATCTGCTGGTGGACGAAGTTGGTGGTCCCGTCAATCGGATCGATCACCCAAAGCGTGTCAAACTGTTTGGGGTCACCTGCAAACGTACTCTCTTCTCCCAGTATCCCGTGATCCGGAAACTTTTCAAGGATCGTCCGAACAACGTGCTTTTCCACTTCCTTGTCCACAGCCGTCACCAGATCGGAAGCGGAGGTTTTATATTCAACGGTGAAGGGCTGCTTCATCCGCGTAAGGCTTAGTTCACCTGCTGTTCGGGCACAGTGAAGAGCGAGCTCCTTTAGTGCCGCGAGTGTTGATGCTTGCACACGTATCGCCACCTACATCATGACTTTGCCTCTAGTTTACCATACTTTTCATACGGTTACACCCCAAGCGGTCTCTCATAAGAAAACCCAGCCGACTTAAGCGATCGCTGGTGTCGGCTGGGGCCCCGAACACTTTTCTAGCGGCTGTATGGGATGTCCAAATTTATAAATTCTGATACACCCAAAAAAGAGGCCCGCGCCCGGGCCTCCTTTTCTCACCTGACTAGCAGCAACGTGTGACTCCGCCTTTTTCATAACGGTCACGCAGCGCACACATGTAATATTCTCTTTCTGTCATCGGGAACTGACCGGGCGCGGCGTGATTCGCGTACCAGTGCTTCAGATAGCGATCGTAGTCCGGCATGCCAAAAATCGTCTTGATCGTGGAACTCATTCGGCGCAGGTACTGGCGAGCCGCTCTCCACTTCCTTTTCATGCGACATGATGTCCTGTTCCGTCGTAGTAGTTGTCGCCCTTGGACTGTACATACGGGGACTCCTGAAGCGGATACTGCTTGCCGCGCAGAATGTTAATCCAGAGACGCATACCGTCCAGGATGATGCCGATGGTAATCACCATAAAGATGGCGCAAACCGCTGCATCGATCTGGTCGTTCAAAATCATTTTTTGGGCAGCCTCTACGGTTTTTGCCCCTGGAGGCAGCTTACCCTCGGCCAGTGCTTTTTGGAACGATTCAGCATGAGCGAGGAAGCCAATTTTCGGGCTTGTATGGAACAGCTTCTGCCAGCCGGCAGTCAGCGTAGCCGTACTCAGCCAGGCCATCGGCACAAGCGTTACCCAAGCGTAGCGGGCCTTGCCCATCTTGAAAATAATGGTCGTTCCAACCACGAAAGCGATCGCAGCCAGCATCTGGTTGGCAATGCCGAACAACGGCCAGAGGGTGTAAATACCGCCGAGCGGATCCATAACTCCCTGCAGGAGGAAGTAACCCCAGCCCAGCGTAATGACTGCGGAACCAATCAGGTTGCCAGGCAGCCAGGTGACATCCTTCATTTTTGGAATGACGTTGCCCAAGAGATCCTGAACCATGAAGCGTCCGACACGCGTACCGGCGTCAATCGTCGTCAGGATGAATACAGCTTCAAACAAAATCGCGAAGTGGTACCAGAAAGCCATAAGCGCTTTTCCGCCGAGAACCGCCGAGAAGATAGTCGCCATCCCGATTGCCAGCGACGGTGCTCCTCCTGTTCGGGACAAAATGGTTTTTTCGCCGATGTCGTTGGCGAGCGTGGTAATTTGGTCAGGTGTAACGGTGAAGCCCCATTCGGCAATTTTCGCCGCAGCCGCAACTGCGTCCGTACCGATTGCGGCAGCCGGAGAGTTCACGGCGAAGTAAAGACCCGGTGTCAGCACGCAAGCCGCGATCATGGCCATGATGGCGACGGCCGACTCCATCAGCATGCCGCCGTAGCCAATCGCCGGTGCGTGAGATTCTTTGGCAATCATTTTCGGCGTCGTACCGGAGGAAACCAGCGCGTGGAAACCGGACACGGCACCGCAGGCAATCGTAATGAAAAGGAACGGGAACAGGTTTCCGGCAAAGACCGGTCCTGTACCGTCAATGAACTTGGTCAGCGCAGGCATTTGAAGCGGCGGCAGCGTAAGTACGATACCTACTGCCAGTACAGCGATCGTACCGATTTTCAGGAATGAGCTCAGGTAGTCGCGCGGTGCCAACAGCAGCCACACCGGCAGTACAGAAGCGATGAAGCCGTAGACGATGATCATCCATGCCAGCTCTACCTTCGTAAAGGTAAAGGCAGGTCCCCAGGTCGGAGATGCCGCAACCGCTTGCCCCCACCACAGAGAGAGGAACAAGAGCCCCAGGCCGATCAGCGACCCCTCCATCACGCGGCCAGGTCGGATGTAGCGCATGTACAGGCCCATCAGAATGGCGATCGGCAATGTCATGAAAATCGTAAAGGTAGCCCACGGAGATTCCGCGAGAGCGTTTACCACAACCATCGCAAGAACAGCGATCAGGATAACCATGATGGCCAGGACACCGATAAGCGCCAATGCTCCGCCAAACGGCCCGATCTCTTCTTTGGCCATCTGGCCGAGGGTTTTCCCGTTGCGGCGCATCGATCCGAACAGAATGATGAAGTCCTGAACGGCTCCGCCGAGCACAACACCGACGATAATCCAAATGGTACCCGGCAGGTAGCCCATTTGTGCGGCCAGCGTCGGACCGACGAGCGGGCCTGCACCGGCAATGGCCGCGAAGTGGTGACCGAAGAGGATCCACTTGTTTGTGGGGACGAAGTCTTTTCCGTCGTTGTTCACTTCAGCGGGAGTGGCGCGATTATCGTCCAGACCCATGATTTTACTGGCGATGAATCTGCTGTAAAAACGGTAGGCTACAGCGTAGGTACAAAGGGCGGCTGTCAGCAGCCAAAACGAGTTGACCGACTCTCCTCGGGAGAGCGCCAACGTCCCGAAGCCAACTGCACCGAGCGCGGCGATACCCCCCCAAATCAGGGCAGAGAGAAACCATTTTTGCATCCCGGTATCCTCCTTAGGATAAAAAGAAATATAAATTCATACCTCTACCCTACAAAAAAAGCGGTTACACAAAAATGCAAATTGTCTAAACAGTACAAATTCATGCGCGAAAGGGGATATATCTGCGCGAAAGCGATTTCATTTTCAAAATCCCAGGCGTCTCTTCAGTTCTTTCACCACATTGCGGCTGACGGGCACCTCCGTACTCCGCTGATCCTGCATGATCAAATGGACGGCTCCCTTAAACCACGGCACCAGCTCAGCCGTTTTGGACAAATTGACAATGTAGGCGCGATGCGTACGAAAAAAAAGCTGTTGCGACAGGCGGTTCTCCAAGTCCTGCAGGGTAAAGGAGGTGGCGAACTGCTCGCACTCCGTGTAAATGGTGGCGTACCGCCCGTCCAGGGTGGCAAACACGATTTCGTCGGGATCCAAAAGCAGGATTTTTCCGTTCTTTTCCACGGGAATCCGACGCAGCTGCTTTTCGTGCAGGACCGTCTGTAAAAGCGAGTGCAAACGCTCTTCCAAGGGGGGGGAAGCCGCTTGCGGCTGTTCGGTCTGAAGACGCAGCTTGCGCACCCGATTGATCGTCTTTTCCAGACGGTGTTCACTGAACGGCTTGACGATGTAGTCCACCGCATCCGTCTCAAATGCGCGTACCGCGTGGATCTCGTAGGCGCTGGCAAAAATGAGGATCGGCGGGTTTACCATCAGCTCGTACAATTCCTGCCCGACGTCCACCCCGTCCCGGTCGTGCAAATGGATATCGAGAAAAACGGCATCCGGCGCTTCCCCCGGGATCAGCTCGATGGCCTCCTCTCCGCTCGCCGCCTCTCCTGCCACCTCCACGTCCGGAAACTGTTCGAGCAGAAAACGAAGCTCGGCACGAGCCGGAGCTTCGTCATCCACGATGAACACTTTCAGCATGCACCTTCACTCCTATAGGCAAATGTATGGTACAGGTGGTCCCTCTTCCTTCTTTGCTCTCTATGGCAATGTCATAGGGCTGGCCATAAATCGACTGAAGCCGGCCTCGAACATTTGACAATCCGATACCGGACAGACGCCGCTTGCCGTCACTTGTTGGGGAAGCTACGGCAAACGGATCGGAGGTCATCCCCACACCGTTGTCCGCTACCGTCAACTCGAGTGTCTGAAAATCCTTGCGTCGGGCGAAAATTGAAACCACTCCCCCCTCTCGTTTGGGCAGCAGTCCGTGTTTGACCGCGTTTTCCACCAACGGCTGCAGCACCAAACCGGGGACGACATACTTTTCCACTCCCGGCTCGACATCGTATTCGACGCGCAGTTTCTCTCCAAAGCGCGCCCGCTCAATGGCCAGATACGCTTCGATATGCTCCAGTTCCTCCGCCAGCGTGACAAAGCCCCCGCTGTCGTGCAAATTGCGGCGGAAGTACTCGCCCAGATGAATGAGCAGCTCCCTTGCCTGGCTCGGGCGAAAACGGATGAACGAGACGATCGTATTCAATGCGTTAAACAAGAAGTGCGGGTTGATCTGGGCATGCAGCGCCTTGATCTCCGCATCGGCCAACAGACGTGACTGCTTCTCCAATTCAGCCAGCTCCAGCTGCGTGGAGATCAGATTTCCCAATCCGCGAACCAATTCGAGATCGACTGCAGAAAGCTTGCGGTAGCGGTCCTGGTAAAGCTTCAGCACACCAGCCACCTCCCGCTTGCGCATTAGCGGCACCAATATGGCAGAGCGCAGCGTACAGCTGGGCTCCTTGCAACCGATCTCCTCTTTGGAATTGGCAATCTTTAGTTCCTTGGTCTCCACCACTTCCCGCGTCGCCTTGGTGGAGATATCCTGTCCCGCTGCGTGATGGGAGGAACCGGCTCCGACGTGGGCCAACACCGATTTGGTGTCGCAAATGGCGACTGCCGCCACCCGCGTCGTCCGAAGAATCTCCAGCGCCACTTTTTCCGCTGACTCAAAGGTTAAGCCCTGGCGCAGATAGGAAAGTGTCTTGTCGGCCACCTGCAACGTCCGCTGGGCCTGCAGGGCGCCGATTTGATCCTCTTCGCTTTTTACCAGATCAATGATGATCATGAAAACGGCAATTCCCAACGAGTTGACCACTGACATCGGCACGCTGATGGCTTTCACAACTTCGAGCGCTTGTGCGAACGGTTGGGCGACGAGCAGGATGATCCCCATTTGCATCCATTCGGCTACAAACCCGACTGCCAATGCGGTTGTCCATTTGATTTCCTTGTTGCGGTGAAAATGATAGACCAACCCCGCCATCATCCCTTCTGAGATGGTGGAGATGGCGCAGGCCAGATCGGTAAAACCGCCCAGCGTATAGCGATGTATGCCGGCAATCAATCCGGTCGCAAGCCCCACCCACGGCCCTGCCAATAGGCCGGCAACGACGGCGCCGATGACGCGGTTGTTGGCGATGGCGTCCTGAAACCAGATTCCGTTGTACGTTCCGAGAATCGAGATACAGGAAAAGATCAGAACCATGATCGCCTTTTCCTTGCGCGTCGCCCGCTGATGCAGGGTACTCCGAAACGCTTTTACCCGCGTAAACAAAAACGCAGCGACGACCAGCACAGCGGTCCGTTCCGCAAGCGATATCATCAGAGCCATGTTCACGGATGTGTTCCTCCTCCCACCACAGACGTTGTGGTTCCATTATCGCCACTGGGCGGGCAGCGGGTCAAGCTGAATTGTCAGCAAAATCAAAACTTACACAAAATAAAACCCGCCGGTGGATTTGCCGCCAGCGGACCTACACAAGAATTTGATTGTTTTACAGATTGCCGCGAAGCTCTTGTTCACGTTCCAGCGATTCAAACAACGCTTTGAAGTTGCCTTCGCCAAATCCGCGGGCACCTTTGCGCTGAATGATTTCGATAAAGAGCGTCGGGCGGTCTACGATCGGCTTGCTGAACAACTGCAGCAGATAGCCCTCGTCGTCGCAGTCCACCAGGATGTTCAGCTTTTTCAACTGCTCGATGTCCTCGTCAATGCTGCCTACACGCTGTTTCAGATCTTCGTAGTACGTTTCCGGTACATACAGGAAGTCGACGCCGTTCGCGCGGAGTTGGGTAATGGTTTCGACGATGTCGTTGGTCAACAGCGCCAGGTGCTGCACGCCCGCCCCGTGATAGAACTCCAGATATTCTTGAATCTGGGATTTGCGCTTTCCTTCAGCGGGCTCGTTGATCGGGAACTTGATGCGTCCCGTACCGCTCTGCATGACTTTGGACATGAGTGCGGAATACTCCGTGGAGATGGATTCGTCGTCAAAGTGACGCAGAACGCTGAATCCAAACACCTTTTCATAATAGGAAACCCACTCTTCCATGTTTTCCACGTTGCCCACGATGTGGTCGATCCCGATCAGGCCGGTGGACGGGGCCTGCACCGGAGACTCGTAGGCGGTGTAGCCCGGGAAGAACGGTCCGTTGTAGTTCTTTCGTTCGATAAAGGAGTGGACGTTGTCGCCATAGGTAGCGACAGTCGCTTTTTTCACTGTGCCGAACTGGTCGGTGTACTCGGTGGGTTCCATGACAGGCTTCGCTCCGCGGGCAACCGCCTCCTGGAACGCTTTTTCACAGTCTTCCACGCGAAGTGCCACGTCTTTTACGCCGTCGCCGTGCAGTTTTACAAACTCCGCAAGCGGACTATTCGGCGTCAGTGTTCCACTGATGACAAACGTGATGTGATTTTGTTTCAGCACATAAGACACTTTTTCGCGGGAACCGGTTTCCAGACCGGCGTAGGCTACCGCTTTGAAACCAAACGCTTTGGTAAAGTAGTGCATGGTTTGCTTGGCGTTGCCAACGTAAAACTCCACGTAGTCCCAATCTTGAATCGGAAAGAAATCGGTGCTCATTCGTTACCCTCCGTTTTCAGAGTTTCAAAACGATTGCAAGCATTTCGTCTTTATCCTGAGATTACATGGGAAGGGTTTACTCCTGCAAGAACACGGAGCAACGCATAAACGCTTTTCCCCCATAAAGTACGCAAATGCAATCGCGCTTGGTACGATGAGTTTCATTGAGGCTGCGAGGAGTTGATTTTAAAGCGAGACAAAAACAAAAAGTTGCTATCTGCATAAAATGGTTTTTGAGCTTGGCAAACGCTCTTGAAATGTGAAGGGAAGTGTTCAATTTATGGCGGACGACGTTCAATTTATTATAAAAAATTTCAGAAAAAAATTCGGGTACGACATCAACTTAAGCAATCCCCAAACTATTTCCGAGAAATTGCAATGGATTAAACTCTATGGAAAACTAGAGAGGTTTGCAAAATATACCGATAAGTATGAGGTTCGCCAATTTATAAAGGAGAGGATCGGTGAACAGTATCTTGTTCCACTCCTTGGTGTTTACGATAATGCACATAACATCAAAGTACATTCCCTCCCCCGATCATTCGCATTGAAAGCAACCCATGGCAGCTGTTGGAATATCCTTGTCAAAGACAAATCACGACTGAATTGGTACAAAACCAGGAGAAGAATGAATAAGTGGCTCAATACCAATTACTGTGATTTATCTGGAGAACGCAATTATAAACCGTTACAAGGTCGCGCAATGATTGAAAAATATTTACATGATCCGTCTGGGGATCTGAAAGATTACAAGATTCAATGTTTCCATGGAAAACCAATGGTTGTTTCGGTCATCGGAGGTCGATCGGCTAACAGCAAGCCAAAGGTTCGATTGTATGACATGAATTGGAAAGAGCCACCTTTCGATTTTACTGGGGTGAATTTATTCCCTCAACCACTGAAGAAACCGAAACGCTTCTCAGAGATGGTGGCCATTGCCCAGCAACTTTCGCAAGACTTCCCCTATGTACGAGTTGACCTCTATCATACAAATGACAAAGTTTATTTTGGCGAATTAACCTTTGTGCCATTATCGGGTTATTTCCTCAGTCCATTGGATTTCCAGAAATGGTTGGGTTCATTTCTGGATTTGAGTCGCTATGTCTAAAAGGCTCAACTGCAATTGTTTATTTCAGAAACTGCAGTATGCAGCGCGCGGGAGGCAACCATGATACCATTGGATCCATTACAGGATAAGGTACGGGAAGTATGCGAGTTATATCCTTGGTACAAAGGCTTGATCGGCGGAAAGAAAGCAGAAGAAATGGACAGCTTGCAGGATTTGCCTCTAATGACATCGGAAATGATCGAGAATTATTATTACAACCAACCTAACGATCCAAGTCTATTCGTATACCAAACTTCAGGTACAAGCTCGGGCCGGCGAAAATCTATCATTTTCTCTGAGGAAGACCTCAGGCACCGCATGAATATCATTGTGAAGCTGTACAGCGAATTTATTGCGGGAAGCGGGTGCACTAAGGCTTTGGCGGACATGGGTGGGTCCACCGGCGTTGTGATGAGCAACTCTCCGGCCATATTCGCACGGCTGGGATTGGAATACGAATCCATTTCCTTTGAACTGCCGATCGAGCGGCACATAGAACGGCTGCAAACGTTTAAGCCCGATCTGCTGTACACGATGCCTTCTATTCTGGACCATATCGTATATGCCGCCGAGAATCCGCGTGCGTTTGGTATCCGCAAGATGATTCTGCTCGGGGAATTCACCACGCCGAAGTGGCGGAGAAATATGGCCCGTCTGTTCGGAATTGAGCCGCATGACATTATGGTCACATACGGTTCGACTGAACTCGGCTTAATCGCTTCTTACTCCCATCATCTTGACAGGTATATTCTTGTCGACGGAATTTTTGCGGAAGGAATCGCGACGCACGAATTAGGCGGTGAATTCGAGCCGCTGGGCAAAAACGAAAGTATCCTGGTGCTTACTTCACTCAATCGCAAATTATTTCCGGCCCTTCGTTTTGTGACCTATGACGTCGTAAGGGATTTTCGTCCTGTTATGGTGAACGGTGCAGAGAGACAGAGCTTTGAATCTATTGTCAAACGGGTAGGCCGCGAACTGAAGCACGGGGAAAAAATCAGCCTGTATGATATTGAGCAGGCTGTCTATCGGCATGTCGAGGATGCGATGATCCGGGTCAAGGTACGAAACAATTCGCTGACCGTTTATATCAAAAGCAAATCTGCGGTTGACTCCCTGATTTCGACGATCAGGGAGGAAATCATGGATTGCATTCCGGAAATCGGCACGATGATACGCAACCGTCTGCTCAATGAGATTGAGGTGATCTGGGTAGCCAACGATGAGCAACTGTTGAGCGGGCTGATCAAAAATAAAAAGATATATTACGAGAGCGGGGAATTCTGATGAAGAAGATTTCCTTTCCTTGGCTAGCTTTGATTTTCGTCATCTGTTTAAGCTTGATCTCGACGAGTTGTGCCGGCGGAGAACAAAATTCTGGAGGAGGCACTGCCCTCTCACAGGCGAACAGCCCAAACGGTGCAAGCGGACAGCCGATATCCGTGAATTTAAAAGCGGCCACCAGCAATACGCAAACCTCCGTGTACCTGTTTACCGCAGCATTGGGCGAAATATTATCTGAGGCAAAACCAATCAAAATAAACCTGGACATCTTGCCTTATGCGGGTGCCATCGGAAATGTCGAATTGGTCACGCGGAAAGAAGCGGATTTTGCCACCAGCTTTAATGTCACGAATAAATGGGCTTATGATGGTGTCGTTGCTTACGATCACAAGTTTGAGGATATTCGCGGACTGGTGGGCGGTTTAAATCAATATTATGTAGGCATTATTGCCAGCGATGAATTTTTGAAGAAATATAATCTCACTTCCTTGGCACAAATCAAAGAAAAGAAAATTCCCGTGAGAATCATTACCAATACCGTGGGTACATTGGCGGAGTTCAATACCCGCCATGTATTGCAAGCATACGGACTAAACGATGAGATGATCAAAAGCTTTGGCGGTTCTGTGGAATTCACTTCCAATGATGTAATCAAAGCCAAATTCCAGAACGGTACGGCTGACCTGCATATTTTGGCTATGACCAAAGCTCACCCGGTCATTACGGAGATTGCGCTGCAAACGGATATCGCCGTTTTGCCCCTGGAAGATATCACAACGGATTTGTTTAAGCAGTACGGATATACCCAAGAAGTTTTTCCTAAAGGAGAATTTAAAGGTCAAAGTGAGGATATTCATACGGTAGGCTTTGTCACAGGATATATTACTCACAAAGACATGAGTGACGAAGTGGCCTACACCATCACCAAAGCTGTTGTCGAAAATAAAGCTGCCTTGGTCTACGGGCATAAATCGGTAGAGGATTTTGATCCTCAAAAGGCGGCCGATCCCGATTCGCTCGGCATTCCTCTTCATCCTGGAGCGGTGCGGTACTACAAAGAAGTCGGAATCTTAAAATAAGAGGGGCTGGACGTGAAAAAATATACAGGGTGGATGCCGATCATCGCCCTCAGTTGGTCAATCTTTCAACTCTATCTTGCCGGATTGGGTCCATTAACCTCGCAAATACAATCTTCCCTTCATCTTGCTTTTGCTTTGGCACTTACCTTTGTGGTCTTTCGCAAAGGACAAAAATCAAAATATTTCCTGATTCGAGGCATGGACTATCTCATGTCCCTGGTTTCGCTGGCATCCGGGATTTACATTTATATAGAGGCCGATCGGCTGCTGGCCCGCATTCAATTTGTCAGCGATTTGACCCTATTGGATTATGTGTTTTGTTTTGCCATCCTGATTCTGCTATTGGAAGCCGCAAGGAGAACCGTTGGCAAGTCCATGACCATTCTTGCCCTGATCTTTCTTGCGTATTCATTTTTAGGCACTTTTTTGCCTGGTCCTCTGCATCATGGAGGACTCACGCTTAAACGCTTGACGGAAGTATTGTATTATTCGCAAGATGGAATATTAGGTGTTCCTCTAGGGGTTTCTATGGACTATGTCTTCTACTTTGTCTTGTTCGCCTCATTTTTGGATCATTCCGGGGGAGGAAAGCTTTTTATCGATCTTACCTTCCGTTTAACCAAACGGTCCAAAGGGGGGCCTGCCAAGGCGGCAGTGATTTCCAGCGCATTGCAGGGCACGATAAGCGGAAGCGCCGTCGGCAACGTGGTAAGCAGCGGCGTCTTTACCATCCCGCTCATGAAAAGAGCCGGATATACTCCGACCTTTGCCGCTTCGGTTGAAGCGGTGTCTTCAACGGGAGGTCAAATGATGCCTCCCATTATGGGGGCTGCAGCATTCATTATGGCCGACACCATAGGTGTCCATTATTCAATGCTGGTATTAGCGGCTATTATTCCCGCCATTTTATATTTTTTTTCATTATTTCTCATTGTCCATTTGCAAGCGAGTAAATCAGGATTGAAGACAGCGGAAAGCATAATGCCACACGAAAGTCCGCTGAAACAATTGCACTTGCTTGTGCCCATCGTCATCCTGATCTTTTTCATTTTTTTAGGAAAAACACTGCAGCAATCCGCATTTTGGGCCATTATTTCCGTTGTGGTCGTCAGTTATGTAAGAAGATCAACGAGACTAAAAGTGGATGAGATTATGGATTCGTTGATTAGCGGTGCTAAACAAGCGATCCAGGTTGCCATACCTTGCGCTGTAGCCGGAATCGTGGTCGGAGTTATTATTCATTCCGGTTTGGGGCTTACGTTCAGCAGTTTCATCATTGATTACTCATTAGGAATACCCATTATATCCGTTTTATTTGTGTGTTTCGGATGCATCATTCTCGGTATGGGAATGCCGACCACATCCGCCTATATCACGGCTTCCGTATTATTGGCCCCTTCATTAGCGAAGTTAGGTTTCCAGCCCCTAGCCGTGCATATGTTCATTTTCTATATGGCCTGTTTGTCCATGGTCACTCCACCGGTAGCTTTGGCATCTTATAGTGCGGCAAGCATAGCGCAGTCTAAGGCTAATAAAACGGGTTACTTGGCTTTCTACTTGAGTATTCCTAGTTTTTTGATTCCTTTTTCCTTTATTTTCAACCCTGCGCTTTTATTAATCGGCGAGCCTATATCTATTGCCTGGATAACGATAAAAACGATAGTCGGTTTAATCGCTTTATCGGGTGCGCTCGTTGGTTATTTGATAGCTCCAACACCATTCCTAGTTCGAATCCTAATGGCAGCGGCAGCCATTCTTATGATTGGTCATGGGATTGTTTCTGATATTACCGGGTTGCTCCTATTTGCCGTTCTTCTTACGATTCAATTTCGTGTAAGTTTAACCCACCTTTAACTGAGTGGTGCTTTATTCGGTTCTGCAGCCGAACACGATTCGTGATCCAAGTGAACAGCCCTCTTCCCGCATGCTGACCGGGAGAGGGCCGTTTCGTCCTTTTATGTGCGTCCTACGACATCAATTTTTTTACATCCCGGTAGCTGATCGCCAGTTCACGATCTACGACGCTCGCCTCTTTGACATGGGAGTCCAGTTCTTCGTGCATGACGTCCAGCAGTTCCTTGGCTTGATGAACCTGAACGGCAATCTCATCAGAAAAACGCTTTTGCTGCTGAATGGTCTCCATGACGCCCGATACTTCGCCATTTACTTCCTGGAAGGCGCGGACGATGCCTTCCATTTTCTCTGAAGCATCCTTGCTGGTGGACAGGCCGGTCCGGATGGCGTCGGTGCTCTTCGCGCTGTTGGAGAGCGCTTCTTTTGTCTCTTCCTGAATTTTTTCAATCAGCGACGCGATGTTTTTCGTGGAGTTGGCTGTCATCTCGGCCAGTTTCCGAACCTCGTCAGCGACAACGGCAAACCCCCGGCCCTGTTCCCCGGCCCGGGCAGCTTCGATGGCTGCGTTGAGGGCCAGCAGATTGGTCTGGTTGGCGATGTCACTGATCACCTGTACGATACTGGTAATTTCCGAAGAGCGTTCCTCCAGTCGACTCATGGAAGCAGACGTATTGGCCGAGTCCTGTTCCAGTAGCGTCATGACTTGAACCACTTCCGCCATGGCTGCCTTGCCTGCGTTCGCCCGCTCAACCGACTGCAGACAGATGGAGGTCAACCGCTCGCCCCGGGACTGCAGCTGATCGGCAGACTGGTCGGAGCCTTCACTGATGGCTTGAATGTTGCCCACAATCTCTTTCATCCGTGCCGCCAGCCTTGCAATTTCTCCGTGCTGTGCGTTTACCACACCGTGTTGATCAATCAGTGCGCCCATCCGCTCATACAGGGACAGAAGTTCACGGTTCAACTCTTCCTTTTTATCGTATTCAGGTTCTGCTACAGCTACTGCCACTTCTTGAAGTGCCTCGTCTTTCTTCTTTTTCCAGAACATGCTTGACCCTCCCTCTTCCCTTACAAGTCATCGTCGCGGTGTGCGAACAGGCGCGATTCCTTCACACCCGGATGCTGTTTTACCAATGTCAGCAGGTTTTCCAGGAAGTAGTAATGACCCTCCAGGAACTCTACATCCTTGCGTTCAAACTTTTGTGCCTGCAGATACTGCTGCATCTCCAGCGCATATCGCTCCAGCTTGTGGTAGAAGTCGTTCGCCTTCAGCATTTGCTCCACTTCCGGATACTCCGCCTTCAATCGGTTGATCTCGCCGTATATTTTCGTTCCTTCCAGAATCAGCTGATACGCCGCCCGTTCGTAGGATGCGGTTGTAGCCAGTTCCTGCTCGCGACGAGCCTCGCGCAAAGCGGACAAGTACGTGATAAAATGATAGATGGTTAAAAATAATGGCCCTAAAAACAAGATGATGCCTGCTTTGTACACGTGCTGATTCGCGATGCCGCTGATGAGCAAAAACAGGTGATACAGGATCGCTCCCAACCACACGTAAATGATGATGTGATGGTTTACTTTTCCAGCTTCCTGCTGGCGTGAAAAAACAAACGTCAACCCCAACAGGTAAAAGGCGAGCAGCGTAAAGCTGGCGCTGAACAAGGCCATTTCCATCTCCTGCAGCCAATCCGCCTCGGCGGGAATCTCGATGAGAAACTCAAAGGCGAGTACCAAAAGTGAGAAGAGCAAACCCATAACCCAAAATCGACCCACCTCCGAGTCGACCCGTCGCTGAGAGCGATATCGTTCCGCACGGGAAACTTTCAACGTTCGTCACCTCACAACCTGAAAGATTCGCCACGATTCTCCAATTTCCTCTAGCGCCTATCACAAAATCTGACATTTGGAGGCACATATGAGCATTCACTTCCCACCTGCTTTTGAAGAGCGTATGAAAACGCTCCTGCAAGACGAATACGCCGCTTTTGCCAAAAGCTACGAACACCCGTCCTGGCAGGGGCTGCGCATAAATCCGCTGAAAATTGAACCGTCCCGTTTTTTGGAGATGCAGCCGTTCTCCCTGAAGCCGATCCCCTGGTGTCCAACCGGATTCTACTATCCCGAGGGGGAGCGTCCTGGCAAGCATCCGTACCACGCCGCCGGCCTCTACTACCTGCAGGAGCCGAGTGCCATGTCCGTCGCCGAGGCGGCCGAGGCGCAGCCGGGCGAAACGGTGCTTGACCTGTGCGCCGCTCCCGGAGGAAAAACCACACAGTTGGCCGCCGCCCTAAACGGCCAGGGGTTGCTCATCGCCAACGAAATTCATCCGGTGCGGGTAAAGGCTCTTTCCGAAAACGTCGAACGCCTCGGCATTCGCAATGCAATCGTCACCAACGAAACGCCGGAAAGGCTTGCAGACCGGTTCCCGCAATTCTTCGACCGGATCGTGGTGGACGCTCCCTGCTCGGGTGAAGGCATGTTCCGCAAACTGCCGGAAGCCCTGGACGACTGGTCGGTCGAAAAGGTGACAGAGTGCCATCTGATGCAGCTGGACATCCTCGAAGCGGCCGCCCTCATGCTGAAACCGGGCGGAACCCTTGTCTACTCCACCTGCACGTTTGCTCCGCTGGAGAACGAACAGTCCATCGTCCGATTCCTTGAAGACCATCCGGAGTTTGAACTGGCGCCGCTGCCCCACCCTGAATACTTCTCGCCGGGAGTCCCGGAGTGGGCTGATCCAATCAAGCCGGAATTGGCGAAAACAGTACGCCTGTGGCCCCATCGGCTCGCGGGAGAAGGGCATTTCATCGCGAGATTGCGGAAACGCGCGGATGCTGAACGCGTTGATCGAATGTCCCCTCGCAAGGAGAAAAAAGCCAAAGCAGGAGTTGCCGGACGGAAAGAAGCGCTGGGTGCATGGCGTTCATTTGCCGCAGAAAACGTGCCGGCCATCCACGAACAACTGCAGGACGAATCCGCGTTTACCCTGTTTGGCGAGCAGCTGTACCACGTTCCGGCACCCTCTCTTGATCTCGGCGGGCTGAAAGTGGTGCGGGCCGGTCTGCATCTGGGCACCGTGAAGAAAAATCGGTTCGAACCGTCCCATGCCCTCGCATTGGCTGCGGCGGCTGACGACGCTGTTCGCAGCGCCGATTTCTCCGCAGATGATCCTGACCTGCAGCGCTATCTGCGCGGGGAAAGCCTGCCTCACGACGGCAGCGGCGGCTGGACGCTGGTGACAGTCGACGGTTTTTCACTCGGCTGGGGAAAGCAGGCGGACGGTCAGTTGAAAAACCATTATCCCAAAGGACTGCGGTGGCTGTAGGAGCCCAGTGAAAAGGCCAAACCCCCCGATCAAACGGGGGGTTCTTTGTGTCCAAGATCAACGCTGACGCCGCGAGTACTCGCTGTCCACGACGGTGAGCGAACCGGTTTTGATGTAGCGCAGAATTTTGGAGACGGAGATACCGGTTGCGTTGGCAATTTGCATTGCATTGGAGTTAGGGTTGCTTCGCAAATACTCTCGTACTGCTCGATATTCGTCCATGTCGCTATGGTTGCAAACCCGGCAAACTTCTTCTTGCGCCGGCTTGATATTCCCGCATTTCTGGCAAATTTCGCTCATAGTCTCTCTCCCTACACCCCGGAACAGCAGCCTGGGCCTATTGTCTTCGTCCAATTTGGCTGGAAAATACAACCGTTCTCTACCTATCTTACCATTACCCGTTTTTCTACGGAAGAAAAACAAGAAAACGTCCGGCGGTTACCGGACGTCTACGTCTTGTATTTGAGGCATTTACCGCGATTTTTTTACAGCTGTCTTCGCTGTCTTTTTTCGAGCGGCCTTGGCTTCTTCCCGGCGACGCTTTTGCTCATACTGCGTCTTCCACTCTTCCATTTCCTTGGCCAGCTTCTTTTTGTATCCCGGTTTTACTTTCGCCGATTTCTTCAGCGCCTCCCGGAGCGGAGCGTCCTTCTTTGCCTTCTCCCGCTTCTCTTCCTTTTGCTTCTCTTCGCGCAGCTTGACAAAGTACTCCTCGCGCTCCTTGGCACGTTCCTTGCGCCCTGCGTCGAGGTGACGGCCGGGAACGAATATTTTTTCCTCAATCTTCGCTTTGGTGGCCTTGGCGAAACGGGCAATCAAGCTTTTTTGGCGCGGCGAGCAGAACGAAATGGCCGTGCCTTTTTGGCCGGCGCGACCCGTTCGGCCGACACGGTGAATGTAGCTCTCGACATCGTTGGGAAGGTCGTAGTTAATCACGTGCGTGACGCCTTCCACGTCCAACCCGCGGGCAGCAATATCCGTCGCCACCAGGTATTGAAACTTGATGTCACGAAACTGCTTCATCAACTGCTCCCGCTTGTTTTGCGACAGGTCTCCGTACAGCGCCTGCGCTGCGAACCCGCTTTCCTGCAACCGGGCAGTCAGCTGCTGCACGCGCTGCTGGGTATTGGCAAAAATGATCGCCAGGTACGGATTTACCGATTCCAACAGGTCGACGAGTGCGTCCGTCTTGTCGCTTTGATTGATCACGTAGTACAGCTGCTCAATGATTTCCACGGTTTTTTGCTTCGTCTCGATCCGAATATGGGGCGGCTGGTCCATGAAGCGTTGGGCCAGCTTTTTCACCAGATCCGGCATGGTTGCGGAGAAGAGAAGAACCTGGCGATGCTGCGGCGTAGAGACAATAATTTGTTCCACTTCGTCGAGGAACCCCATCTCCAGCATTTTGTCCGCCTCATCGAGCACCAGCGTGGAGATACGCCCAAAATGGAGCGACCCGCGCTTTATGTGATCCAGCACCCGGCCCGGTGTGCCCACCACGATATGGACAGTGTGCTTTAACTTGCTCAGCTGCCTCTCAATATCGGTTCCACCGTGCAGGGAGAGCACGTTCACCTCCAGATGCTTGCCCAGCTTTTCAATCTCCTGCGCAATCTGGATGGACAGCTCCCGCGTCGGTGTCAGAATCAACGCCTGAATGTCCCGCTTGTCCAGCTGCAGCTTTTGCAGAATGGGAAGGACGAACGCAGCCGTTTTTCCCGTACCCGTCTGGGCCTGGCCGATGACGTCCTTCCCTTCCAAAATGTAAGGGATTGCCTCTTCCTGAATCGGTGTGGGCTCTTTATAGAACAGGTCTTCAATACCCTGCATGACTTCCGGTCGAAATCCAAATGAAGCAAACGATTTACCCATGATACTCCACTTCCTTTCTTACAAGCACATCTTACCATAGTAAAATAGTATTTCCAAAAAGACAAGAAAAAGGGTCGCGCACTTGATTCGCGGCCCTCCGGTTGTCAAGAAAGTGGTTGCAATGGGGAGAAGCAAATGGATTCTTATTTCGCCAGTTCGTAAATAGCCTGGGCGTAGATCGCCGTGGCCTTTACCAGATCATCCACCAGAATGTGCTCGTCCCGCTGGTGTGCAGTGTCGGGACGGCCCGGGAACAGCGGACCGAACGCTACGCCCACTTGCAGCGACCGCCCGTAGGTGGCTCCGCCGATGGCGATGATGTTGGCCTCCTCACCGGTGTGCTCGGTATAGACGCGTTGGAGTGTCGTCACCAGCGGATGGTTGGGGTCTACCCGATGGGGTGCAAAATGTTCCACTACCTCCAGACGGAAGGCCGCTTCCTTAAGACGGCTGGTCAGAATCGGCTCCCACCGGTCGTACGGCTGGGAATGCGGGTAGCGGATGTTGACGCGGAAGACGATCTCCCCGTCCGTCGCGTACTCGATCACGCCGGTGTTGAGCGTGAGCGGCCCCATTTCCGGATCGCTGTGTCCAATGCCAAACGACTCCCCATAGTGCTGTCGATACAGGTAGCGTTCTGTAAACTGCACGAACTGTTCCGCCCGCTCATCCAGACGAAGCGTCGACAAAAAGTGAACCAGTTCCGTCCCGGCGTTCACCCCTTTGCTCGGGTCCATCCCGTGAACGGAGACGCCTTTCATACTCAGCTTCACCAGATTGTCCTCGACTAGCGCCTGTCCTTCCAGGTTGGCTTCGGACAAATAAGACCGGTAGCGTTCAACAATGGCCTCCGCCGTTTGGCTGACAGGCTGCACCGCAGCTGTCGCCTGATCTGGCACCATGTTCATTCGAAGTCCGGCCTGAAGGGCAATCAGCTTCCCTTCGGCATCCGCTCTGCTCGGAAGCTGCTGAGCGGCATACGCCTCCTGCGTCTGACGGAACGTCAGGTCGGTCAAGCCCTTCTCCGCATAGATTAACGGAAAATCGGCGTCAGGCGTAAATCCCATCGTCGGCATCTCTTCGCGCTGGAAATACGTTTTGACACACTGCCAATTGGACTCCTCATCCGTTCCGAAGATCAATCGTACCCGCTTCGACAGAGGCAGCCCCAGCTCTTTTACGATTTTGGCAGCAAAGATGGAGGCCATCGCCGGGCCCTTGTCGTCAATGGCGCCGCGGGCGACAATCTTTCCGTCGACGATCTCGGCCGCATACGGCGGGCTAGACCATCCGTCTCCCTCCGGCACCACGTCCACGTGACTGAGCACACCGATCAGTTCATCTCCCTGACCGAATTCGGCATGGGCTGCATAGCCGTCCACGTCCTTGATGGTCATGCCGGCGTCGGCACAAACCTTCAGGGCAAAATCAAGCGCCTGACGGATTCCCTCGCCAAAAGGAGCGCCATCCCTTGCCGTGTCTGGATCCAGCACGCTTTTGATTTGCAGAAATTGCTGCGTCGTAGCAATCAGGTCTTCCTTTCGCTTTTCCACTTCTTCCAGCCAGTTGATTGTCTGATCGTTCATCATTTACTCCGTCCCCTTCTGCTTTCTTGGTTCCTCGTCATGAACCGCATCCATTTCCACATCCAAATCCAACTCTACCAGCGACAGGAGCGATTCCATCGGCACTTCTTTCTTGCTGGTAAACTCCATTTGCGCTTCCTTGATCTCGTCACGTATTTTGTTCATTTCGCTGTCCAGCTTGTAGGAGGCTTTCGCCGCTTCGATCAGGCGCTGTCTGATATTAAAGGGGATGATGCCCTCGTACTTGTAGTTCAACGAATGTTCAATGGTCGCCCAGAAGTTCATACCCAAGGTGCGAATCTGGATTTCCACCGGGATGGTTACATGTCCGCGCGCCGTCATCAGCCCATACTCTACGGCCAGATGGTAGCCCCTGTAACCGCTTTCCTTTGGCGTGCTGACATAGTCTTTCTCCAGATAAATGTGCATGTCGTTCCGCTGCCGAATCATCTCGACAACCGCGGGAATATCGTCGATAAACTGACAGATGACGCGTATTCCTGCGATATCCCTGATTTCCCAGGCAATGTTCTCATCGATGGGAAACTGCAGACGGTTTGCCTTCGCATATATGCTCGGAATCGATTTGACGCGTCCCATGACAAATTCGATGGGAGCGTGTTCCTTCCGCTTACGCAGCTCGTTTCGAATATTTTTCAGCTTTACCTTGATTTCCTCGACCGCTTGTTCATATGGCAGCAGGTACATTTCCCAGTCTAACTTATGCACGTTGTGTTCCCTCCGGCCCATTGATCCACTGTCCTTATGATTCAACATTTCCCATCGGTTATCCTTCAAAAAAAGAGAACCTGCAGACATTTGCTTCCCAGGTTTTCCGCGGAGCGGTCGCCTTCTTTTAGCAATCGAACAAACTTCGGATTGGCCGTCCCTCCGCCTGATCCCGCATCCTACCAACTAGCCACAATGAAAAATGTTTTTAAGCTATCGGGCATCGTTAGTTGAAAACAACAAAAGGAGAACACATATGATTCACAGATCATATGTGTTCTTCTCTCTTTCGTAACGATTTTTCTCTTCCGTTTCTATTGACTGTGTCTCTTCCAGGTGAAACGCCGAAAGTGATTGCAGCAGGTGTTCCGCCAGTCCCGCCAGCTGGTCGGCAGAGCGAACGATCAGTTCCATGGCGGCACTTTGCTCCTCCACCGCAGCCGATATGCTCTGCATACCCGCAGAAGCTTCGGCGGAAGCGGATGAGACCTCCTGGGCCACTCCTACCACTTCCTGGGCACTGGGGACCATCCGGGCAAAGGCCGTGCTGACTCCCTCCATCTCCCCGGACACCCGCAGGATGTTTTGTTCGATCTGCGCAAACAGCTCCCCTGACTGCTGAGCTGTCTTCATGCCATGAACCACCGTGGCGGTGCCGTGTTCCATCCGCTCCACGGCCTTCGCTGTATCGGACTGGATTTCTCCGATCATGGAAACGATTTTTTGGGCGGCCTGGTTGGTGCCTTCAGACAGTTTGCGCACCTCACTGGCGACCACCACGAACCCTTTGCCATGCTCGCCGGCACGTGCCGCTTCGATGGCGGCGTTCAGTGCCAGCAAATTGGTCTGGCGGGCAATCTCGGTAATCACCTGAATGATTTCGGAAATCTCTTCTGAACGCTGTTCCAGCCCTCTGATCACCTGCGTGGTTGACTGTACCGCCTGGCTGATCTCCCTCATGCTGGCGATAACCGCTTCGATGGCCATCCGCCCGGATTCCGTGTGGAGTTTCATCTCCGTTGAGGAAGAGGCTACCTTTGTTACGTTTTCCGTCGCCTGACGGACATCGGCGGTTAATTCTTCGGCAAGCGTCAGCGTCTGCCCCATCTTATCCACCTGCAGGTCGGAGGTCGCTGCCACATTGTCCACCACCTGAACGATGTGCTGGTTGGACGCGGCAATATCGCTTGTGTTGCCGTGAATTTCCTGGGCGGCGCTCGTCACGGAGACGGCTGCTGTCTGCACTTCCCGTAAGATGTCGTGCAATTGACTGCGCATCGCATGCAGGGAGCGGGCCATCTCTCCAATCTCGTCTTTTCGTTTGAAGAGCGCCGGATGGAAGGCAAAGGTGAAGTCCCCCTGGCCGATTCTCTCGACCACAGCCAGCATCCGGGAAAACGATTTGCGCAGGCCGCGCGCGAATACGGCGGCGATCACAATCACGAGAACCAGAACGATGCCGTTAACGACCAGGCTGGTGTTGCGTATCTTGTTCGGTCCCGACATGATCTCGGTCATATCCATCTCCGCCAGGATCGCCCAGGTCAGTTTTCCTACCTTCACCTGGTCGTAGGAAACCAGCACTTCATTTCCGCGGTAGTCGACGGCCACTGTCGTCCCGGTCGGCTGATTGGAAAAGAGAACAGCCTGTGCCGTCGGGGTCTCCACTTTTTGTTTCAACAGGGTTTCCTGACCATTCCCCAAATCGGTTCGCATCAGTTTATCCTGACCGAGAAGATAGATTTTTCCAGTTTTCCCCAGACCATCCCGGCGGTTCAGTTGTCGGGATATGTAGTCGAGTGGCACCTCCCCGGCCAGTTGACCAATCAACGCTCCGTTTTCAAAAATGGGAACAGAGATGAAGACGGAGGGAACGTTGCCGGACGGCTCATACCGTCTGACGTCCGTCAGCTCCGGGCTTTGCGCCTTGAATACACGCTCCGCAGCATGGCCGAGGGCTGTTCCTTTCCATTTGCCGTCGAGAAGGTTGGCCCCGAAATCGGATTGCGGCTTTGTTTCGTATACGATGTCGCCCGTTGCATTGATCAGATAGGCGTTGGAAAACCCATACCGGGCGACAAACATCTTCAGCTCTTTTCCGTATTCATACTCAACTTCCTGGTAGGCAGGCGACTCTTTTCCTTGCTTCCAGACCCGCTCGAACTCAACCAGGCCCTGGATCACCGAACCTGTACCGGCCATGGCCTCCATGTTTTTGGAGCGTTCGCGGAAGTAGTTTTCCACCTGTTCCTTGTTGCTGTTGCGAAGCGCCTCCAACGTAGCGGCGCTTCCCTGCAAGAGTTCCTGTTTGGTCTGCAGGTACGCAAAAACCCCGGCCACAGTGAGCGGTACAATTCCCACCAGCAGCAAGGCGAGCAGCACCCGTGCCCCCATTTTCATAGCATAGCCCCCCATCATCGTGACGACTCTACCTCGTAAAAACCCCTGCAAAGTTACATCCTGTGCCCCGCAGGGGGTTGAAGAATGATTCGATGATCCTATTTTCTCTATGAATGATAAGAATATCTTACCAAAAATACAGAAAATAAAAAACTATGCTATATTTTTGATTTTTCAAATCCTATAAAATCCCTATACTGTCTCCACGATCATTGCGATTTCATCGCAAACCGGCAGCTTCGAGCAGTTGATGCAATCCTTCCAAACCTTCTGTGGAAGCGTCTCTTTCGGAACGATGCGAAAACCGCACTTCTCAAAAAACTCTTTTTGGTAGGTGAGTGCCAGTGCGCGATTGATTCCCAGCACCCTGCACTGTTCCACCAGGTACAACACCAATCGCTTGCCCACTCCCATCCCCTTCGCTCTCTCGGCGATGGCCAGGGAACGAATCTCCGCAAGGTCTTCCCACAGAATGTGCAAACCGGCGACACCTACCACCGAATCCCCGTCATGAGCCACGATAAAGGACTGCAGATGCTCGCATACGGACAGTTTGGTGCGTGGGAGCATCAACCCTTGTTGTGCATATTGATTAATAATTTCAAGCATCTGGTCGACGTCTTTCATTGTCGCTTGACGTACTGTGAGGGCTTTTGTAGCACTCATCTATCCATTCCTCCACTTCGGCACTTCAACCTGATTGTGAATAATAATTATTCATTATGATATATAAATATACATTCCCTCCCGCAAGAAGTCTATCCCTTTTTCTTGTCGGAGAATGGATATGCTATAATATGGAACGGAGGTGTTTTCCTTTGACGACACGCAGAGAACGAAAGAAACGCGAAACCAGACAAAAAATTTTTAACGCGGCGATCAAGCTGTTCAAAGAGCACGGATTTGAGGCAACGACGATCGATATGATTTCGGAGGAAGCTGACGTAGCTCGCGGAACCATTTTTCTTCATTTTACGTCAAAGGAATCGATCCTCGCGAACTGGGGCTATGAACGTCTTCAGGAAATTGAAGAGCGCCGGGAAGAATGGGATTTCGGGGAAAGCTGCAAACAGCGCGTGCTGCGGATCTACAAAATTTTAAACGAAGTCAATATTCAAAATTACGATTTCATCAAAGTCCTGATCGAGTCCTCCATGAAACACCGCAGAGTTCTGGAATCGGAGAAAAACGTCTACATTGAGCTGCGCGAACTGTTCGCCGACCTGATTGAGGAGGCACAGGAAAAAGGGCGGCTCAAAACCAAATTCAACCCTCTGGTCGCTGCCAACATGCTGGAAAACATCTATTACAACGCTCTGTACGATTGGGTGCGCAGCGAAGGCGCCTGGCCGCTGGAAGAGATTATGGAAGAAAAGGTGTCGATTGTGTTTGAAGGGCTGGACGCTGAGTAAAGCGGCGGGGTCCTCATGACGCCTTACCCCGCCGCAACCGCCTTTTCTCCCTGCTGCAGTTGATACATCTGATAGTACTTCCCCTGCTTTTTCATGAGTTCTTCATGGTTCCCCCGCTCGACAATCTCACCGCGATCCAGGACGAGAATCAAGTCCGCGTTTTTAATCGTAGAGAGCCGGTGCGCGATGATAAAAGTCGTGCGGCCCTTTTTCAACACGTCCAGGGCTGTTTGGATAATGGCCTCGGTCTCGGTATCAATGCTTGATGTCGCCTCATCCAGAATGAGGATGGCCGGGTCAAATGCGAGGGCGCGAGCAAATGAAATAATCTGTCGCTGCCCGGCAGACAACGTGCTGCCTTTTTCCACGACGGGTTCATCAAACCCGCTGGGCAGGTGACTGAACAACTGGTCGGCTCCAACGTCGCGCAGCGCCTGCTCTACCCGCTCCCGACTGATCGCCGGATCATCCAGGCTTACATTGGAGGCGATCGTCCCCGTGAACAGAAACGGGTCTTGCAGCACGATACCCATATGCTGGCGGATGAGCTGCCTCGGCACATCCTGCACATTGCGACCGTCTATGAAGATGGTGCCGTGATTGACATCGTAAAAGCGAAACAACAAATTCATGATCGAGCTTTTGCCCGAGCCGGTGTGTCCGACCAAGGCGACCGTTTCCCCTTGCTTTGCTTCAAACGAAATGTGTTTCAGTACATACTGGTCTTCCTTATAGGCAAAGGAAACATTGTCGAAGCGCACATCTCCCCGGTAACGCGGCAGTTTCCCCTCATCGACATCCACTCCATGCTCATCCAACAGCTCAAACACCCGTTCTGCTGCAACCCGCGCCTGTTCCAGCTGGCCCAGTTGATTCACCATATTGGTGATCGGCTGGAACAACCGGTTGAGATAATCGACAAAGGCATACAAGACCCCCATGGTCATCACGCTTCCGATACCCTCGGAGGCACCGCCAAAGTACCAGATCAATGCGACAAAGGAGATGTTCTTCATAGCCAGCACAAGGTTAAAGGAAGCAGCCGCATTCAGGCTCAACATTTTATTTTGATAGGTAAAATGCTCTTCGTTCAGCGCCTCGAATTCCCGCTTCGTTTCCGTTTCACGGCGAAAGGCCTGAATGATCGGCATTCCCTGAATCGATTCGTTAATCATTCCGTTGATATCGCTGATCCGTGCGCGAATGACGTGATTGTATCGGGAAGCAACCCTTCGATAAAACGTAAACCAGACCACGAGGATCGGCAGGATGGTCAAGCAAACCAGCCCCAGCCTGACATCCAACAGGAACAACGCGACACAAATCCCGATCAGGTATATGCCGCTGGTAAAAAACGCAGCGAGAACCTTTACGAACAGCTCATGGATGGCCTCTGTGTCATTGGTGATACGGGCCACCACTTTGCCGGCCGGGAGGTTATCGAAATAATGGATGGGCAGCCGTTGAACCTGCGCGAATAAGTCGTGACGCATTTTCTGGATGATTTTATTCGCTGACACCTGCAGCATGTACTTCTGTCCATAGTGAAAAAACGATGCGATCACCAGTAAGGCAAAGTAACCTGCAGCCAGAGTGAACAAGCTGTTCCTTTCCGGTTGATAAAAGGCATAAAGCTCGCTCTTGGTCAATTTCACCGAGGCTTGATCGATAAAATAATAATCACGGCCAATCTGCCGCACCCGCACTTCCTTCCCCTTCGGCTCCCCTTCTGCAAAGCGGTCCGCCCGTTTATACCATTTGCCGTTGTATAGTACGGCGTGGTCTCCCTTTGTCGTTTCATACCAGGGAAACTCAATTCCGAGAATGTGCGTATCGATCATCTTTTTTGCCAAAAACGGCCCTGTCAGCTCTGCTCCGGCCGCGATGGAGAGCATCAAGAGCGCAAGCAAAATGGTCTTTTTGAAACGCATTGCGTATTGAAACAACCTTTTCCCTGGTGTCATGGCGTCACCGCCCTTTCCGTTACTTGTGCTTCCACTTGCTGTCGTTCGAATTGTTCCTTGTACCAACCCGCTTGGGTCAGCAGCTGTTCATGTGTTCCCTCTTCCACAATTCGTCCTTCGTCGAGGACGATGATCCAATCGGCATGCTGCACAGCCGACATGCGATGGGTGGTAATCACCGTGGTTTTTCCGGCACGCACCCGACGAATGTTGGCGATCATTTCTGCTTCTGTTTTTCCGTCAACGGCGGACATCGCATCATCCAACAGCAGGATTTCGGGATCCACCAGCAAAGCCCTCGCAATGGACACCCGTTGTTTTTGTCCTCCCGAGAGTGCGACTCCCTTTTCCCCGACGAGCGTTTCCAGGCCATCCGGCAAGAACCGGACATCCTTGGCAAACGAGGCAAGTGTCAATACTTCCTGCATGTGCTCTTCCGTGCTTTCTTTCTTTCCAAATAGAATGTTCTCTCTGATTGTCCTGGAAAACAGGAATGATTCCTGAGGTACATACCCGATCCAGCTCTTGACACTGTTCAAGGCTATTTGCTCAAGCGGGACGTCGGAAATGGTAATCGACCCTTTTCCCAGTGGGTACTCACGCAGCAGTTGTCTGATCAGTGTCGTTTTCCCGCTTCCCGTCCGTCCGACGATCCCGAGGGTTTGGCCCCTCTTCAGGGTAAAGGAAACGTCGGCGAGGTTATCCACTTGAGAAGTCGGATAGCGAAATGTCACATTCTGAAAACGAATCGTTTCCGGAACGGCCACAGGTGCCGCATCGACAGGCTCCCGGACGTCAGGCTCAGAGGCCAGCGTCTCGTTTACCCGATCGAGCGAGGCGCTGCCCCGCTGCATCACGTTGATCAGTTCCCCGATGGCAAACATCGGCCAGATCAACATCCCCAGGTACATGTTGAAAGAGACCAGTTCTCCCAGCGTCAGCTCATTTTGAAACACGAGATAACCGCCATAGATAAGCCCGATCATATAGCTGATGCCGACCAGCATTTTGATCGTGGGTTCAATCAAAGATTCCACTTTGGCCACAGCCATGTTTTTGTGAAAGACGTCCTCTGTTTGAGCGTGGAACCGCTTCTGATCGGCCGCTTCCTGCACATAGGCCCGAATCACACGCACACCTGAAATCGACTCGAGGGTTCGGTCGTTTAATTCGCCAAACGCATCCTGCGCCCGGGAAAACCGTTCGTGAATCAACTTTCCGTATCGGTTAATGGCAAACGCCATCAGCGGAAGCGGAAGAAGAGCAGCAAACGTCAGTTTCCAGCTGATCAGAAACCCCATGGTTATGACAATGACGGCCATGTAGCTGCTGGAGTCAACCAGCGTCAAAATGCCAAAGCCGGCTGTCATGGATACTGCTTTCAAGTCATTGGTCGCCCGCGCCATCAGGTCGCCTGAGCGATTCCGCTGATAGAACGACGGCGTCATTTTCAACAGATGATCCATCAATCGGGAACGCAGCGTCCGCTCCACCAGAAACGAGCCGCCAAACAATTGATAGATCCAGACATAGTTGATCAGGTACGTCAGCACGAGCACCGCCGCGAAAAAGAGAAGGATGTCTCTCAATCTCTCGCCCGTCAGCGTGCCTAGCTGCAGGTCGTCAATGGCAACCCCTACGATTTTCGGGGGGATTACTTCCAGAACCCCGCCTAGAATGAGAAACAGAACGGCGACGGTGTAACGTTTCCAATGTTGTTTAAAAAACCAGCCCAACTTTCCTATTACCGTGAACATCTGCTGTCATCTCCTCCCCACAAAAAAAGACATACCGCTCGCAAGCAATATGCCTCTGCACACAAAAAAGCACATGTTACGATGGAAAACGTAACCTGCGCCATTTGGTTGTCTACATTTTAACGATGAAAAGTCCAATTACAAACGCTCAAATGGAATGGTTACATCATGTATCAAGTTGTTTGCTCGTGTACGAACCATTGCAATCATGACGTAACCCCCTTTCCATTTCGTTCCATTTTCATTTTCATTGTATGTTGAAATTTACCATTGTTATTCCTTTTCTGTCAACTTCTGTTTTCCAGCCGGTGCGGCAGGTAGGGTAATGGCAGCGACAGTTCCCTTTCCGATTTCGCTGTCAAAAACCAAAGTTCCGCCCATCGATTCTACAATTCGAAAGGAAACCAGCAGCCCCAAACCTGTTCCCTTTTCCTTCGTCGAAAAAAACGGTTGCCCAAGCTGTCCCAGCTGCATCGGGCTCATACCCTGCCCCTGGTCGCGTACGGTGATCACCACATTCCTGCCGCGTCGGTTGGTGCGAATCTCCAGTACGCCCCCGGCCGTCATTGCCTCGATACTG
Source organism: Brevibacillus soli (assembly GCF_044759095.2). Lineage (NCBI taxonomy): Bacteria > Bacillati > Bacillota > Bacilli > Caryophanales > Paenibacillaceae > Brevibacillus > Brevibacillus soli. The sequence continues at coordinate 20,909 of NZ_JBIYSM020000001.1, read as the reverse complement.
TTTTTCATCAAGTTCATCAGGGCCTGTTTCAATTTGATCGCATCACCGCGGATCAACAGCCCGTCTTCCGCGAATGAATGGATCTCTACCCCGTTCATCACCGCAAAAGAAGACATGCTGACCGACACATCAGAAGCGATTTCCCCCATATTGAGCGTGGAGATCGTCTCTACTTGTGGCTTGGCCATGCTTAAATAATCCGTGATGATATACTCTGCACGGTCCAACTCTGCCAGCACGAGCCTGATGTACTCCTGATTCTTCTCATTGCTGTGCTCCCGCAGGAGCTGCACGAAACCGCGGACAACTGTAAGTGGATTGCGCACCTCGTGAGCCACGCTGGCAGCCAGTTCGCTGATCATACTCAACTTTTCCGAACGAAGAACCTGCCTGCGGATGAAGGTGGTTTCCCGAACATACTCCGTCAGGTAGATGACCACCATCATTACGCAGATATGCACACTCCCCACCAATACGATCGCGTCCAGACGATTGAAAGCCACCTCCAATGTCTGTTCCTGAGCCAAGGAAACGCAGATGATCGCGATGGCCGCCGAGAGCTGCTTCACCCCTGCCATTATCATGCCAAGGACCATTTTTTTCACGATCGAAAAACTGAGCCAGCGCTTCACGAGCAAGAATGGGAGAACGGCGTACAGCGCATAACCAAAGAGGGTTACGAAAAAGCCTTCCCCCCCCAGATAAAAGCGGTAGAGGAACGTCACTGCTGCAGTAATGATCCCCGGCCCAAAGCCCCCGTAAAGGATGCTCAGCATTAACGGAATGGAGCGCAGATCGTAGCGAAGCCCCCCGTCAGTCTGTATGGGAAACGTCATGCACAGCAGAACACTAACAGAGCTTACTACCGTAACCAGGTAAACGTCCATCTTCGGCCAACGAGAGGCGTGCCGTTCCAGCCAGATGCTTTGGTACAGTAAAATTGGTACGGTGATAAAGAGCAGCTGCAGCAGTATCTCTTTTATGATTGGCATGCATCTTCCTACTTTTTCTAGAAATTACCTGTTCTATCAAGCATACCACCATCTGGGAGATGAAGAAAGAAAAGAATTTGTTTTTTCCCTTGAACCCGGTGTACGCGTCTCCCTTTCACCCAAAACGTTCAAATGTTCGTTATCGACGGCCACATCAAAGCGTTGAAGCAGGACCCGATTCTGGATTTCTTTTATGGATTACACGTAGGTGAATGGGAAGACATTCATTTCGTGACGGTATTGGAGATTATCTCGATCTTAACCATTTTGCTTGTCCTATCGGGCTTTGTTTACTTCCTTCCAAAACGCAAGGCAATAAGAAAACCCACCCGGCATTAGCTATCCTCGACCCACTCGGCGTTATCTATCGCTGTGCCGAGTGGGGTCCCTTTCTTCGCCGGGCGGGGCCCCGAACCCTTTTCTAGCGGCTGTATGGGATGTCCAAATTTATTAATTCTTATACACTAAATAAAGCTTCTGTCGAAGCCCTTTCGTAGAAGCTGGTTCTTCCTTAGAGGAGGCTTTTACGAAATATGGACCTTGCCAAATATCGCAAAGAAGAAAAATTGGTGTTCTACTCACTGGATGATGAACATGTGCGACATCTCATCTCTGCTGGGATAGACCATGCGAAAGAGGAAAAATGAATGTCCGAGCCAAAGGATGACTCGGACATTCCCTCGCCTATCATTCAAATAATTAATTGAGTGATTGTTCGTTCCTCCCCATCTTTTCCTTGCAAAAGACCGGTACATTTCCCTATGATGGAGGAGGAATGGAGGTAACGAATAACGTGCGAGACACAATTAAGCGTGAAGATATCGAACTATTGGCCCCTGCCGGCAACTGGGAGTGCCTGAAAGCGGCCGTTGCCAACGGAGCCAACGCCGTCTATTTCGGTGTGGAAAAATTCAACGCCCGGGCGCGCGCCGAAAACTTTCACATGGCGGAGCTGCCTGAAATCATGTCCTATTTGCATATGTACGGGGTAAAGGGCTTCCTTACCTTTAATATTCTCGTCTTTGAAAACGAATTGCAGGAAGCGCGCGAGCTGATCGAAGCCTGTATCGACGCAGGTGTGGACGCAGTGATCGTTCAGGACCTGGGCTTGGTCAAACTGATCCGCGAAATCTCTCCCGATTTCCCGATCCACGGTTCGACACAGATGACGATCACTTCTCCGGAAGCGGTGGAGTTTACCAAGCCATTTCACATCGAGCGGGTCGTGCTTGGCCGAGAAAACTCGTTAAAGGAGATACAGGTGATCGGCCAAAAGGCAAAGCTGCCGATGGAAGTGTTCGTTCACGGCGCTCTCTGCGTCTCCTATTCCGGCCAGTGCCTTACCTCCGAGATGTGGGGCGGTCGTTCCGCCAACCGCGGAGAGTGTGCGCAGGCCTGTCGTCTTCCTTACGACCTGATGGTAGACGGCGTGGAAAAGGACATGGGCAACATCGCCTATCTGCTTTCCCCCAAAGATCTGGCTGCCATCGACATCGTGCCCGAACTGATTGAGGCGGGAGTCACTTCCTTTAAAATCGAGGGACGCCTCAAATCGCCGGAGTACGTGGCCAATGTCGTCAGCAAGTACCGCGCCGCCATCGACCGCTACTTCGCCGGACAAAATCCCGAACCGAGCCAGGCGGAAATCCGCGAACTGCAACAAAGCTTTTCCCGCGGTTTTACCCATGGCTTCCTCAAGGGAACCAACAACAAAACGCTTCTGGACGGCACCTTCCCGAAAAGCCGCGGCGTCTTCCTCGGCACCGTAAAAAAAGTGCTGAAGCATGCGCTGCTCGTCGAAGTCACGTCTCCGCTGAAGCGCGGCGACGGCATTGTATTTGACGCTGGTGACCCAACGCAGAAGGAAGAAGGAGGACGCGTCTACGACATCCTTGCGCGCGGCAAAAAAGTGGACGGCGAGGTAGAACGAGGCCTGTATGAGATCGTCATGGGCCGAAACGACGTCAACCTGCAGCGTGTGAACGTCGGCGACCGCGTCTGGAAAACGAACGATCCGGAATTGAACAAGCGGCTTCGCAAAACCTTTGAAACAGACAAGCCGTACTTCACCTTCCCGCTTGGGGTCCACGTCTTTGGACGTCTCGGTGAAAAGCTGCAAACCACCTGGGTGGATGAGCAGGCCAACCATGCTGTTTCCGTTCAGTCGGATTTGCCGCTGGAAGCAGCTCTCAAACGCCCTCTGACTCACAGCCTGCTGCACGAACAACTGGGGAGACTGGGAGGCACTCTGTTCCATCTGGACGCGGACCGATTGACCGTCGACCTGGAAGGAGAGCTGATTCTCCCCGTCAGCGAACTGAACCGCATGCGGCGGGAAGCCGTTGAGCAGCTCGTCTATCTGCGCAGCAAGCCGCCTGTTTACCAGAAGCGTGCGGTTGATGTCTACTCCGACGTTCCAGCCATGCAGCAGGTAGAACAGCCGCTGTTGACAGCCCTCTGCCGATCGCTGGAGCAGGTGGAGGCGGCGGCGCAGACGGACGTCGATTTTCTTTACGCCGATTTTGAGTTCGTCAAACAGTACCCGGATGCGGTGAAACTGGCCCATCAATACGGCAAAAAGATTGGAATCGCCACCATGCGCATTCACATGCCGGACGAAAACGGCGTCCTTGCCCTGATCGCTCGGAGCAAACCGGACGCCATCCTCGTCCGCAACACGGGCGCGCTCTACTATTACATGTCCCGCCGACACGAACTGAACATCCCGCTGATCGGTGACTTCTCGCTCAACGTTGCCAACCACAAAACAGTTGGTCTGTTCCTGGAGTGCGGGCTGGAGCGCGTGACCGCTTCGTACGACCTGAACATCCAGCAGATGCTGGATCTCTTGAAGCACAGCGATACGTCCAAAATCGAACTGGTGATTCACCAGCACATGCCGATGTTTCACACGGAGCACTGCGTCTACTGCACCTTCCTCAGCGAAGGTACGGATCACACGAACTGCGGCACACCGTGCGAATCGCACCGCATCTCGCTCAAGGACCGCGTCGGCTTCTCCCATCCGGTCCGCGTTGACACGGGCTGCCGCAACACCGTATACAACGCCATCGATCAGTCGGGCGCCGAATACCTGAACGAATTCAAAAAGCTGGGCGTCTGCAGCTACCGCGTGGAGTTCCTGGAGGAGGAGCCGGAGCGGGTACAGGAAGTGATCCGTCTATATCGGCAGGCCCTGCGCGGCGAAGTGAGCGGCACTCATGTTTGGAAAACGCTGAAGGCAACCAACCAGCTGGGCGTTACGCGCGGCCAGCTGACCAAATAAAAACGATCATGAGTTCGATAAGGACAGCAATGTTTGCCGGACTTATCGGACTTCCTTGGAGGAGAAGAAAATGGCAGATTTACGTCACCCATCGCAAGAGAATCTGGCAGTGATCATTGAGGGGATCAAGTCCAGGCTGAACATGGCCAACACCGCCGTGATGCGCCCGGAGGATTTTGACCTGTCTCATTACGACGATCTTCTCTACCTGTACAACATGGTCCAGAAAAAAACCAGCTTCAGCATCAACGAGATGACCGCCATCGTCGAAGAGCTGGGCAGCATGCGCAAGCAGTCCTGACAGCAAACGAACGCCGTACCTCCAATGGGTACGGCGTTTTTTTTAATGAAATTCAACATCAATTCTCTTTTTCGTATTGGGTTCGGTCTTGGGCAATCGAATCTCGAGTACTCCATTTTTATAAGTGGCCTTTACTCCTTCTTCGGAGACTCTGGCTGGCAACGCAACCGATCGTTGAAAACGGCCGACAAACCGTTCTTGTCTATGCATCTGTTCGTTCTTGATTTCGGTAGTCCGGTTAACGCTGCCGCTTATGGTCAGGATGTTGTTATCCACTTCAATGTGCACATCTTCCTTTTTTTCCAAGCCAGGAATATCACATGTTGCGATGACCTCTGTGTCCGTTTCGTGAATGTCTATACTGGGCATTCCGAACCGATTATCAAAATGACGGAGCGAAGGAAGACCAGTCTCGAAAAATCGATCTAAATCTTTTCTCATGTTCTCAAGCACGCGAAACGGTTCGTAAGGGATTAACGCCACGATAATGCCTCCTTGTAAATTTATTTACAAGGAATATTTTTCATCGAATCACGGATTCTTATTCAACAAAAAACGCGGAACCTTCAAAAGGCCCCGCGCTTTCTGCCTTGACGATTGCTAACTGGGAACGTACCCTTCCCGATGCTCTCCGTCGGACGCCTGTTTGGTCTTACAGACAGCGTCATCCCCAATCACACGGATCTGCATGACGGGGTAGTTGGTTTGAACGGCGAGGCGCAAGTCTTCCAGCAGCGAACAGAGCACCTCTTCCTGAATGCGCTGATCAAACGACAGCCGGATGTCAATCTCGTACGGATCCGTGTTCGGCTGCTGTTTGGCGTCGGCGTTTCGCAACTCCATTCCTCCTCCACACACACTGTTACCCATTAGCGTGTCTGACGAAGAGGCAAATCATTCATGCCTCTAGTGATTGACAATGCCGACCCGCGCTTCCACGGTTTCCAGCGGTTCCGCATGAACACAGCCTTCCTTCCACAAAAGGTAACGGATACTGTCCGTCAGCGCTTCCCAGCTCGCTTCGATGACATTGGTAGAGACGCCGACGGTGCTCCACTTCTCGCCGTTTCGTGCCGACTCGATGAGCACGCGCACTTTGGCTGCCGTCGCTTCGCTTTCATCCAGCACCCGTACCTTGTAGTCAGTCAGCTGCATCTCGGCAAGACAGGGAAAATGATTCTCCAGCGCCTTGCGCAGGGCGTTGTCCAATGCGTTGACGGGACCGTTTCCTTCCGCCGCGGTATGGACCAGTTGGCCGTTTACCTTCAGCTTGACCATCGCTTCGGAAGAGATCCTGTCACCCGCCGACTTTTCCATCAGGATTTTGAACGAGTCCAGTGTAAACAGTTTGTGAAGTTGGCCCGATGCCTCCAGCAGCATCAAGGAGAGTGACGCCTCCGCCCCCTCGTATTGATAACCGTGGAATTCCCGCTCCTTGATCTGCTTGATGATCTCTCTCGCTTCCTCTTTATCCAGCTCTACGGAGATATCCAGTTCTTCCGTCTTGGCCAGCAGGTTGCTTTGACCGGACAGCTCCGAGACGAGTACGCGCCGCTTGTTGCCGATCTGTTCCGGACTGATGTGCTCATAGGTCTTTGGATCCTTCAGCACGGCGCTTACGTGGATGCCGCCCTTGTGGGCAAAGGCGCTGGTGCCTACAAACGGCTGATTGTTCGGCAGTGCCATGTTGGCGATTTCCGCCACGTAGCGGGAGAGTTTTGTCAGTTGCTGCAGCTGTTCCGGCGCCACGCAATTGTAATGCAGCTTTAGCTGTAAATTGGCAATGACGGAGATGAGATTGGCATTGCCGCAACGCTCGCCTATGCCGTTGATGGTGCCCTGTACCTGTTCAACACCGGCCTGGACAGCGGCCAGCGCATTGGCGACGGCCAGTTCGCCGTCATTGTGTGTATGAATGCCAAGCGGTGTCTGCACACTGCCTCGAACTGTCTTCACGGTCTCATAGATTTCATGAGGTAGGCTGCCGCCGTTGGTATCACAAAGGACGATCCAGTCAGCTCCGGCCGCTTCCGCCGCTTCCAGTACCCGCAGGGCGTAGACGGGATTGTGCCTGTACCCGTCAAAAAAGTGCTCCGCGTCAAAGATAACGGTAAGCCCTTTTGCTTTTAAAAAGGCCACCGATTCCTTTACCATCCGCAGATTTTCTTCCAGCGTCGTCTTCAACGCATCGGTGACGTGAAGGTCCCACGATTTGCCAAAGATCGTCGCAACCTGCACGCCGCTTGCCAGAAGCGCCTGCAAATTCTCGTCATCTGCGGCTGCAACACCGGGACGACAGGTGCTGCCAAACGCCGTCACCTTCGCGTGCTGGAGAGGAACCTCCCGGATGCGTTCAAAGAACGCCATGTCCTTGGGATTGCTGCCCGGCCAACCGCCCTCGATAAAATCGATGCCAAACTGATCAAGGCGCTGCGCGATCTTGATCTTGTCTTCGACGGACAAACTTATGCCCTCTCCCTGCGTACCATCCCGCAGCGTGGTATCGTAAAGCGTTATCTTTTTTCCTTTCAAATCTCTCCACCCCAAACATTCTTCTCCATTTTTTCTGAATTGTCTTTGTATTTACATATTTATGTTGCCTATCAGTATACCATAGCCAACAGGAGAAGAGAACGTGGGATTTCGGCAATTTTATTACGATTTTTGGGCGGTGACAAACGAAGCCGTCAGCTCTATCGCGCGCTCCAACTGCGGGGAAGATCCCGCAAAAGGATGCCTCGTGTTAAAGGTGTGGTCCCCGCCTTCGATCCAGTGCAGTTCACTTTGACGAGCCGCCTCATGCAGCTGTCCTGCACCTTTTACCAACCGGGCGTAATCCTTGTCCCCCTGGATGATGCAAAGCGGCTGGGGCATGTCGGCTACCTTGCGCAACAGGTCGTATTCCGCCGCGTGTCGGTCGACGTCATCTATTACCTCACGCGTAATCGGCATGCGCTGTCCCGTACGGGCGTTGGCTATGTAACCGACACCGTTCTCGGCAATCTCCCTGCGCAGCGCGCCGTCAAACAAATCGACATGAGCCACGCCGTTCCAGGTGATGATTCCCTTAACCAGCGGGTGGCCGGCCCCGAACAGAATGGCGTCTGCGCTCCCCTTGCTGTGTCCCAGTAAAAACAGTTTTTCCTTGTCAAATCTTGCCGGAACAGGTAATCTATCTTCAAGAATCTGATTTACGAGAATAGACAAGTCGGCCAGTTCACGGGCATAGGTGTTTCGTCCGAACTTCTCCAGCTCATCGAATTCTGTCAGACTTTCGCCGACTCCGTTGCAGGAAAAGTTGAAGCGTATGACCGCCATTCCTCGTTTTGCCAACTCTTCCGCAACGTATGGAAAGCTTCCCCAATCCTTAAACCCTTTGAAGCCGTGGCAAAACAGCAAGAGCGGCTGCGTGTCCGGAGCTTCCGTCTCCACATGCAGGTCGCCGCGTATGGTCAGTTGTTCGCCCGCCGGGATCGAGAACGAAACCTTCATTTCCCTCACCTCTTCTGTCATTTTCTATCCATGAATATTATGCCTGGAAATCAATCGCCTTGCAAAACATTCGGTCCGAGGTGCCACATGATCCGTTGGAGTGATCGTACGCCAGCCAGACGCTTCCGCATCCTTCTGGCAGCTGCCATTTTGTTGTTTTTCCTGATAATGAGCTTGGTGCTGTATGTGTCGCTTGACCGGTACGTCATTGACGATACCGCCAGAAATACGGAAAATGCCGTGCAGCAGCATTTTACCTATCTGTTCGGCAATATGTTCGATCACCAGGATCACGCCGCTCCCCAGCATATGGACAAGGTGATTCGCGTCCACTTCGACATCTACGATATCGAAGCGGCCGATTTCTTCCATCCGGACGGGACAATCGTCTACAGCTACGAGAATGATAAGATCGGGCAAAAAGCGAACGAACGGCAACAGCAGATTATCCGTTCCGTTCAGGAGACACGGCAGCCCGTTTCCTCTCTGCAGGCGAATACACTGTCTGTCTGGTTAGCCGTGACGGACAAGGATAGCGGCGCCGTACAGGGCATCGTCCACGTCACTCGCAATATCTCCTTTAAAACGGAGTTGTTCCGTCGGATTCTCGTTACCTGCCTGTTCGCCCTCTACCTCTGCGGAGCGCTGCTCTACTTTTCCCTGAAACGAGTCTTTGACCGTTCCACAGAACAACTGGAAGAAAAGGCGGAGAAAATTCGCGAGGTACTCGACGAGATCGAAACGACATACGACGCGTCCCTGCAGGCCCTTTCCAGCGCCCTTGACTCCCGCGACAACGAGACGAACGGCCATTCCTTCCGTGTGACCGCCTACACGATCAGGCTGGCTCAGGAGATGGCCGTGGAGGAGGACAGGCTGGCTCACATGATTCGCGGTGCCCTTCTGCACGACGTAGGGAAAATTGGCGTCCCGGACTCCATCCTGCTGAAGCAGGGCCCGCTCACTTCCGATGAGTGGACCCGGATGCGCAGTCACGTTGAAATCGGCTACGAGATGCTCAAGCATATTCCCTTCCTGCAAAACGCCCTGGAAATCGTGCGATATCATCACGAACGTTGGGACGGCAACGGCTATCCGCACGGAATCAACAAAGAAGAGATTCCTCTCTCCGCCCGCATCTTTGCGGTTTGCGATACCTATGACGCCATCACCTCGGACCGCCCTTACCGCAAAGGCCGTGCGCACGAGGAAGCGGTGGCCGAAATCGCCGCCCAATCGGGCAAGCAGTTCGACCCGTCCGTAGTGGAAGCGTTTTTGCGAATTCCTTCGGAAGAGTGGATCGGAACCGGCAGGCGGGCTACTGATTATCATGAGGACAATCGCCAGTTCGAAAGGCTGGTTCGCTTTCCCCAGTCGGATGAAAGCAAGGCGGGATAATATCAAAAACCCAGCCCCAAACACTTTCTAAGTAACTGCATCAAAATACCGTACTTTTATACTTACCGATATACCTAGAAAGAGCAGGCACTTCCCTGCTCTTTTTCATTTTCTTCTCCTGTTTCCGATTCTTCTTGTTCCTGTTTCCGAAGAAGATAGAGCGCGTATTCCATGGGACGGCGCACAGCAGTGCGATACAGCTCCGGCTGCCCCAGCTTTCGGAAGATGTCCCGGCCCGGCTTCGGATTGATTTCGATAATCCAGGGGCGGCCGTCTACGTCAATGCCGATATCAAAGCCAAACTCCATCATCGGGCCATAGTGCCGTTCGAGCTTTTCCACCGTTTGAAAAGCAAGTTCCCGGCACTCGGCGACGATGGCTTCCGCTTTCTGCCGGCCAAACTGCTTGCTCAGAAACGCGGACGCGCGCACGGCCTTGCCGCCGGCGTGCAGGTTGGAGGTGGAGCTCTTCACTTGTCCGATCCTCATCCCCATCCCGGTGATCGTCCATTGGCCACTGCCGTCCTTCTGGATCAGCAGGCGGGCATCCACCGTGCGGTTGGGCAGCAGGGCGAGATGTAATCCCTGCTGGATGAAAAAGCTCTCCTCCCCGCTTTTTTCACTTTCGATCCACTGTTCGACCCGCCGCGTCAGCGACTGCAGCGTAGAATGCACCTCATTCCGCTTTCCCTGCCGCTTCGTAGTACCGTACAGCACAAAGCTGCCGCCCTTGCGTTCTACTCGCAAAATGCTTCGTCCCCCCGTGCCGTTGGTCGGTTTGATGTAGATACTCTTGTACCGCTTCAGCATTTCCGTAAGCTTTTCCCGACTGTATATATGGGTCTCCGGCAGCCAGCGCTGCAGCTCTTCTTCCTGGTACAGCACCTGATGAACCCGCAATTTGTTCGAAAACCGGCTGTTTGCGAAGCGAAACAACGTTCCCCGACGAAGCGGCAGGTAAAGCCGGTGTTTGGGAACAGGATAGTAGCGATAGTGGTCAATTACCATATCGGGCCATGAATACCAACTGCTCTTCCAACCGGTAGAAGTCGGTACGTATCCTCTGATCTTTCTGGCGGCAACCGACACATCCTGGGGAGAAAACAGGAACACCTCCACCCCCAGTGCTTGCCCCTCCTGAACGAGCCGCTTGAGAAAGGCGCCATTCGTAAAACCCCTCTCTTTTCGATAGGCCATGATCCCAATCCGTTCTCTCACGGACATGCATCCTCTCCAGTGACGTTTTTCCCTACCAGATTATGCGCAAATGAAAAAAACGTCTTCACGGGAAAAGCCGTCCGTGAAGACGTTTTGACGTTATCGTTGATGTTGTTCCAGATAGGCGAGAACGGAGCGGCCCAATACCTCGGCAGCGATCCGCATGGCGCTTTCGTCGATGTCAAAGCGGGGATGATGATGCGGGTACTCGGCTCCCTTTTGCGGGTTGCGCGCGCCGACAAAGACGTATGCACCCGGCACTTTTTCCAGGTAGTAAGAAAAGTCCTCGCCGCCCATGGTCGGCTGCATGGGCAGTACGTTGTTGCTGCCCACCGTTCGGATGGCGGCCTGTCGTGCCGTTTCGGTCTCCGCCTCGGTGTTGATGAGAGCCGGATAGCCGCGCATGTACGTCACCGTCGCACTTCCGCCCATCAACGCCGCGGTGCCTTCTGCGATCTCTTTCAGACGCTGCTCGGCACGGTCGCGCACCTCGGGCAAAAAGGAGCGAACCGTCCCGGTAAGTCGGCACGTATCCGCGATGACGTTGTAATTGTCGCCGGCGTGAAACGTTCCTACCGTAACGACGACGCTCTCCAACGGATTGATGTTGCGGCTGGCAATCGTCTGCAGGGTGGTCACGATCTGCGAACCAATGACGATGGAATCGACCGTTTCCTGCGGGATCGCTCCATGTCCCCCTTTTCCCTGGATGTCGATGATGAAGTCGTCCACGCTGGCCATCACCGGTCCGGCACTTACCAGTACGTTTCCCACCGGGCACGTGGACCAGAGATGAACGCCAAAGATCGCGTCGACTCCATCCATCGCGCCGTCCTCGACCATCTGGATGGCGCCGCCGGGGTTCTCTTCTTCCGCGTGCTGGAACAGGAAGATAACCGTGCCCGGAATCTCGTCGCGATGGCGGGCGAACACGGTTGCCAGTCCGAGAAGCTGTGATGTATGGGCGTCGTGCCCGCAGGCGTGCATGACTCCAGGCACCTTTGACTTGTACGGCACATCTTTTTGATCCTGAATCGGCAGGGCGTCAAAATCGGCGCGTACGGCCACAGTCGGTCCCGGACTGCCGCCGCGCAGCACGCCGATCACCCCTCTTCCGCCCACACCGGTGCGAACTTCGTCACATTTCAATTCACGCAAAATCTCCGCGATCATCGCCGGTGTCTTCTCCTCTTGAAAAGACAATTCCGGGTATTGATGCAAATGGCGGCGCCAGGCAACCATTTGCGGTTCCATTTCATGCAGCAGCTCATACAGCGTATCCTGCAAACCCATCTTGCTTGTTCCTCCCCCGTTATGCTCTCTCCTCTATCATAGCAAATACACAGAAAATATTCATAGGTTTGAATAAAAATTCAAACAAGAGGAACCTCTTTTCGCCTCCGTTGATCAAATACGGCGATGGAGTGAAATCCGGCCTGCTGCAACCTCTCCCTCGCCTCTGCCAGATGGCTGCCAAGATGGTCCGGAAAATGAGCATCGGATGAGGTTGTAATGGCCACCCCGTGATCGGCCAGCACTTCCAGGAAGCTCATGCTGGGACACATCTCCCTGACCGGATAGCGGTAATACAGTCCTGTGTTGATTTCTGTCGCCACGTCATTTTCCCTGAGCAGTTCTGCAATACGCTGGTAGTGGGGCTTTAGGAACGTCTCATCCGGCCTGTGCCCGAACACTTTCAGGTTGTCGAGATGGGCCACGATGTCAAACAGATTGCTGGAAATTGCCTGCCCAACGACCGAAAAATGGCGGCCGTACAGGGAGAGCAGGTCCTCCTCAGCGAAGCGCTCCTGCGTGTCCGGATTGTCAAATCCCCATCCGGCGAGAAAATGAACCGAGCCGATGCAGTGATCCCATGGATAGCTGTCCATCACCCCGGTCAGCTCCTGCTCTCCTCCAGGGAAGTAATCCAGCTCGATGCCCAGCTTCAGCTGTATGCCTTCCGTTTCCCAGCGCGGCTTTTGCGATTGGACAAATGTTGTGAACTCCTCTATGGAAGCGACACACACCTGATCCAGCCAGCACTGCTGCAGCTGCCCCAGCGGGTCGTCAGCAAGGTGCATGTGCTGTTCGAAATATCGCTTGTATTCGCGAAAGCGATAAAGATGATCGACAATCCCTACCGTCTGCAAACCGAGGTCCTTGGCCCGCATGCGGTACAGGTCGAGCCACTCGGCTGAGTAGGCGCCTCGCCGCATCCGATCAGCCAGGCGGTGAAACAACCCTTCCAGCCACGGGAGGCTGTGCTTCAGCTGGGAATCAGGGCAGAACGCTCGCAAGGCCTCAGCCGTTCGATTGAGCCAGCGAAGCGAGTACGGCCCCTCCTCCAAATGAACGTGATAATCAACTTTCATCGTGATTCTCCTTCCGCAAGTACCCAGCTGACCCCTTTGACCGCCAGTTCCTTTCTCCAGGAATCAGGCTCCGGATGTTCGCAGATCACCATATCCACCGCATCCAGCGGGCGGTTAGCCGATTCCGGTATTGGATGGATTTTGCCAGCTCCATTACGGTCGTTCCCGTATCGATGATAATGGTATCTCCGTCCTGTACATAGGCCGCAGCCCGTTTGCCGATTGCCGCCTTTGCCTACTGATGCAGGGCTTGCCGCTGAAAGTACGGCGGCTCTCCCTCCTGGTACATCTTGCGGACAGCACCGCCGTACACCCGCTTTAATTTGCCTGCTTTCTCCAGGAAATCGAGGTCCCGGCGGATGGTCTCCTCCGAGACGCGGAAGCGTTCGGCCAGGGAGACGACCTTGACTTTGCCAAATTGGTTCAGTTCTTCGAGGATCGCGATCTTTCGTTCTTCGGCAAGCAGTGACAAGGTTGTGGCTCCCTCCTATAGCACCACGCACTCCGCTTCGGGGATGAACAGCCGAACCTTCGCGCCCCGGCGCAAGTCGTTTTCGTTTTGCCGTTGTGCGTTTAGTTGGTCGACGTGAAGGACAACGCCGTTCACCTCCACCTGAAAGCGAATCACGTTTCCTTTCAACGTATGCTCCACGATCGTTCCGCTGCATACCCATCCCTGTCCGATCCGATCGGAAGCATCAGCCGTTGGCGGCAGGATCTGCATGACTTCCGGGCGTAGGGCTACGCTCTGCCGAACTTCTGCCGACGGTCCGGCCAGCCGCCGCCACTCCTCTGCCGACAACACATTGTAGTTGCCGATGAAGCGAGCGACAAACTCATTGGCGGGCGCACGGTAGATGGAGTCAGGATCGCCGGATTGGACGATTTGTCCTTTTTCCATGATGAATATCCGGTCGGAAAGCGTCATAGCCTCCTCCTGATCGTGTGTAACGAACACGGTGGTAATGGACAGCTCCTGCTGGATGCGGCGAAGCTCCATCTGAAGACTTTTGCGGATTTTGGCGTCGAGGGCGCTGAGCGGTTCATCCAACAGCAAAATGCTAGGCTCCACGACAAGCGAGCGGGCGAGAGCGACGCGCTGCTGCTGTCCCCCTGACAGCTGGTGCGGATACAGCCCCTCCTGCTCAAAGAGATCCACCAGTTGAATCATCCGCTTCACTTTCGGCACATAATCGGCTTTGCTCCAGCCCTTCATTTTTAAGCCAAAGGACACATTTTCAAAGACGGTCAGATTGGGGAACAGGGCGTAGGATTGAAACACCATGCCGACGCCGCGATCCTTGGGCGCCAAATGGGTGATGTCCTTGCCGCCGACCGCAATCCGCCCCCCCGGCTCCATCTCCGTGAGGCCGGCGATGCAGCGCAAAAGCGTGCTTTTTCCGCAGCCGCTGGGCCCGAGCAGCGTAACCAGTTCCCCTTTCTCAACGGACAGCGATACCTGCTCGAGAACACGCTGCTCCTGGTATCTCTTGGTCACATTGTCAATCTGGACAAAACTCATACGTTTCTCTCCTTTTTGGCCCGACCCAGCCGCAGCACGGCGGCGGAAATGGTGAGAATAAACAGGAAGTAGGCGACGACAATGGCGCTGGCCAGGTGTCCGTTCTCGTCCATTCGCCTCTCCAGATAGATCTGGATCAGCTCGTAATGGCCGCCTACGAGCAGATTCGCGAGCACGAATTCGCCGAACAAAACGGAGAAGGAGAGCAGCGTTGAAACCAACACTCCCGGTAAAATGTTGGGGAAAACCACGTTCCAGAAAGCGCGCATCTTGCTCGCCCCGAGAAGCTCTGCCGCTTCGATCAGCTGGGAGGCGTTGACGGTGCGCATGCTGTTGCGAATTCCCTGATACATATAAGGCAAAATGAAGACGAAGTACGCCGCCGCCAGCAGCAAAAGACTGCCGGAGAGGGCAAAAGGACCGCTGGAATACATTTTGATCAACCCGACGGCAACCACTACCGGGGGAACAGCGTAAGGGAGCATCACCAGTCCCTGCAGCAGCCGCTCCCAACGGGGATAGTAGACCGTCACCGTAAACACGGTCAGCACCATGACGATCAGACTGGCCGCAACGGTTAGCAGACAGAGCAGCAGCGTCCGTCCCAAGGCGTCGAGAAAACGGGGATCGGCCAGCAGTTCCCTATACCAGGCGAGCGTATATCCTTCCGGCAGAATGGTGCGGTACCAGTCCGTGGCGACGGAGTAGAGAAAGGTGGCCGCCAGCGGTACCAGCAGGTAGACAAAGACGGCCCCGATGACAAAGCGATGCCACAGTCTGCCCGTACTCATTGCAAATCTCTCCTCACGCGGCGCATCATCCGCTCGTTAATCCACATCGCTCCCAGCATCGTCACGCCGAGGATCACAGCCAGTGCGCTGGCCAACTCAGGCCTGGTAATGACATCGCCCGCCACCAGCGATCCGATGCGGATGGAAAGCAGGTTGTAGCTGCTGCCCACCAACGCGTAGGCAGTGGCGTAGGCTCCCATGGCATTGGCAAACAGAATGCTGAACGTTCCCACCACACTGGGAAGAATCACCGGCAGGCCGACATGCCGCCAAAATTGGGCCGGCGATGCCCCCAACAGGGCTGCCGATTCCTTCCACTGCTCCTGGATGCCAAAATAGGTCGGATACAGAAGCAAAACGGCGAGAGGGATCTGAAAGTAGACGTAGACAAGCGTCAACCCTGTCCAGCTGTACAGGTCAAAGTCGGCCAGAACCTCCCACCCCATCCGCTGAAACAACAGCGTAAACAACCCGTTGTTTCCCAATAGAATGACGTAGGCAAAAGCAAGCGGAACCCCGGCATAATTGGATGTCATATTGGAAAAGTTCAGGATCTTCTCCCGTGCGCTCGGCGAAAAACGGGTAATCGAATAGGCCGCAAACAGGGCCACGATGATGGCGCAGACACTGGAAAAAAAGGAGATCAACACACTGTTTTGCAAAGCGACGAGGTAGAACTTGTTGGTCAGGGCCGTGACGTACTGCTGCAGGGTCCAGCCCTCGCCGCCGTCCCCGCGAAAGCTGTCCAGCGCCATCGCGAGCAGTGGGATCAGCTCGAAAGCGGAGATGATGACGGCAAACGGCACCAGCAGCAGGAGGGTTCTCCCTTGTTTGATCCATGCGTTCACAGCGCATGTCCCCTTTGGTTGGCAAAAGGCCACTCGTAGGGCATCATCGCGGCAGGCGGTTCAATCCCGAACAACTGACAGACAAGCGGTGCCACCGCCAGCTGCGGTACCGGTTCCGGGTACACGCCAGGAGCCACGCGGCTTGCGATCGTGTACAGCGGAACAAGCCGCTCCTCGTCACCCGTACCGCCATGCTGACCGTCTCGGTTCATCCCATGATCGGACGTGATGACGATCTCGCAGCCGGCTTCCATCCAAACCGGCAAGAGCGTGGCGAGATGGCTGTCCATCTCGATCGCTTTGCCGCGATACTGCTTGGAATCGGAACCGAACAGATGGCCGGCATGGTCCACTCCCATCGGATGGATGTAAAGAAAGTCAGGGTCATAGCGGCGCCGCAGCAGCTCTCCGTCGAGCAGCAGATGGGAGTCCGGATAGGCATCGTCAAAGTAGAACAACCCGTACTGGATGAGGTTTTCCTCATCCGTTTGAAACCGGTCCTCCGCGTGGTGAAACGGCGCCCGGTTATACAGCTCACTCACCCAGTAGTAAGCCGCTGCAGCCGTTCGCAAGCCTCGCTCCTTCACCAACTGAAACAGGCTGACCTGACTGGAGCGCCTGACCGCCTGGTTGGAGGTGATCAGGTTGACCGAACTGGGTGTGCCCGTTAGGAGAACCTCGTACAGCGGCCGGGAGAGGCTGGGCAGCTCGGATTTCACCTGAAACCGGGCTGCCTTGCCCAATTCCACCAAATGATTGAGATACCCCATCTGGGTGACGGCCGTGTCGAACTGCAAGCCGTCTACGACCACCATGATTACCTTGGTTGCCATGGATAATCCTCTCCCTACTTCATGTTGGCCAGCACTTGCTCTTGCCAGAGCTGCGGCAGTTTTTTCGCCGTCTCCTCCCACGCCTTGTAATCCTGGATCGGTTTGGCGTTGGCATACTGTTCTTTGGGGATCAGCTTTTTCGCCACTTCATCAGGCAGTTTTACGCTGTCGCGGATGGGACGGGCGTAGCCTTTCGCGAGATTGATTTGCCCGGCGTCACTCAGGATGTACTCGCGGGTTAGCATGGCTGCATGGGGGTGAGGCGCGTACTTGTTGATGATCGTGGCGTAGCCGCTGACCACACTGCCTTCCTGGGGAATGTTGACTTCAAAACGGTTCGGGTCGATCTGGTCGCGGTATCCCAGGGCGTTGAAATCCCACAGAAGTCCGACCGGAATCTCGCCTTTTTCAAAGCTGGCCACTTTCACGTCTGCCAAGGAAATGCGCCCTTGCTTGGCCAGTTCCGCGAAGAAGTCGATGCCCGGCTGAATGTTTTTCTCGTCGCCGCCGAAAGCGATTGCCGCTGCCAGTACGGCCATCTGCGCCTGCGCCGCCTTGGTGACGTCGCCAACCGCTACCTTGTAGTCGCCGTTTTTGATATCCGCCCACGACTTCGGCGGGTTTTTCACCAGTTCTTTGTTGGTTATCAGGGAAATGGAGCCTTGGTAGCCGACAATCCAATGCCCGTCCGTATCTTTCGCCCAAGCGGGAATCTCGTCCCAATAAGAAGTTTTGTACGGCTGAGTCACGCCTTTTTCCACGGCGACCGGCCCAAACGCAATCCCAACGTCACCGATGTCCGCCGTCGGGTTGTTTTTCTCCGCCTCAAACTTGGCGATTTCTTCTGCGCTCGACATGTCCGTGTCGGTGTGCTTCAATCCGTACTTGCTGCCCAAGTCGTTCCAGGTGTCCTTCCAGTTGGCCCAGGAATCAGGCATGCCCACACTGACGACCGTTCCCTCTGTCTTTGCCTTATGCTCGATTTCAGCCGGTGTGAGATTGGCTGCAGGAGAAGCCGGCTGCTGCACCGGAGCGGCTGAATTGGCGCACGCGGTCATCGTGAGCACTGCCACACTTGCCAGACCGGCCAGCCACGCCCGTCCCGCTTTCGCTGCTTGCATCATAAAAAATCCCCCCATCGCTCTACATACTAGTTTGTATGTTGGTTTTTGTTGGTTTATGAAGTTTCTTGTGTACGTTCAGTCTAGCTAATCTGTTTGAACAAACGGTGTTGCGTCTGTAAACGGTCTGTTAAACTGTATACGGCTTTCCTTAACTTCCGCTAAATAAAAAAAGCTTCGATTGAAGCCCTCTCGAAGAAGCTGGTTCTTCGTTAGTGGAAACTTTTTATGCGTTCCGGAAAGTCTATTTCAGGGCGCTTTCACACGGTGAAGCCCTTAAACTTTCCTACACGATAAGAAAACCCACCCGGCGTTAGCTATCGCTGAGCCGAGTGGGGTCCCTTTCTTCGCCGGACGGGGCCCCGAACACTTTTCTAGCGGCTGTATGGGATGTCCAAATTTATCAATTCTTATACACCAAAAAAGACAGCCCGTGAAAGGCTGTCTTTGAGTAGGACATTACTTGCGTTGGTAGAGATAGAAGGTATGAGGGTACGGGTTTTTCTCGTCAACAATGCCGTCCTTCTTCCAGACGAGGGTAAACGCGCCACGATCCCACTCTGGAAAAAAGGTGTCTCCCTCCGCATCGAGGTCAATCTCCGTTATGTAAAGCCGGTCGGCAACGTCCAGAAACTGGGCGTAAATCTCCGCTCCTCCGAAGATCATGACATCGCCAAGCGCCAGCACCTCTTCCTTGCTGTGAACCACGTCCACGCCAGGTGCGGAAAAGTCGCTGCTTCGCGTAAGCACCACGTTCCGCCGGTTGGGGAGAGGGCGCCCCAGCGATTCAAACGTCTTGCGCCCCATGACGATGGTTTGGCCCGTGGTCACTTCTTTTACATGCTTCAGATCGTTCGGAAGGTGCCACGGCATTTTTCCCTCCTTGCCGATCACCCGGCCGTTGGCATAGGCGACAATCATGCTGATCATACGGAGACGTCCCCCTTGATATGCGGATGGGCTTCATAATGGAGAAACTGAATATCTTCATAGGTAAAGTCAAAAAGAGACTGCACATTCCGATTCAGCTGCAGAGTCGGAAGCGGCAGGGGTTCCCGTGTCAACTGTTCGTTTACCTGCTCCAGATGGTTGAGATAAAGATGGGCGTCGCCGATTGTATGGACAAACTCGCCTGGTTTCAGTCCCGTCACGTGTGCGACCATGTGGGTCAGAAGCGCGTAGCTCGCGATATTAAACGGAATACCGAGAAAAATGTCGCCGCTGCGCTGATACAACTGGCAGGACAGTTTTCCGTTTGCGACGTAGAACTGAAACAGGCAGTGGCACGGCGGCAAAGCCATTTGGTCGATCTCCGTCGGGTTCCAGGCACTTACCACGAGACGACGGGAGTCCGGGTTCCGCTTGATCTCCTCCACGACCCATTGAATCTGGTCGACGGTCTTTCCGTCCGGACCGCTGAAGGACCGCCATTGTTTCCCGTAGACCGGTCCCAGCTCACCGTTTTCATCCGCCCATTCGTTCCAGATGCGGACGCCGTTTTCCTGCAGGTAACGAATGTTGGTACTGCCAGACAGGAACCAGAGCAGTTCATGCACAATCGACCTGGTGTGGAGTTTTTTTGTGGTTAATAATGGAAAACCATCGCTTAGGTCAAACCGCATCTGGTAGCCGAAGACGCTGATTGTCCCTGTACCGGTGCGGTCTTCTTTTCTAACGCCATTGGCAAGAACGTGTTTGAGTAAATCCAAATACTGTTTCACCGTCTCCAACCTCCCCAATTCCTAACCAATCCATTATAGCGCAAAACACGATTTTGGTCAGGTGCGAAGAGTCAACCCATCAGCTGTTGCCGTCATCACTGCTTATGATTTCTGCAGAGATAAAACCCCTTGTTGGTTACGGTTTTGATGGTGACCTCGCCGCCCGTTGCCTTCAGCAGTTTTTTCCGCAGGTTGAAAATGTGAACGTCCAGCACTTTGCCGGACGCTTTCATCTGCCCGTCCCAAATGCTTTGCACCAGTTGTTCCCGGGAGATGATCTTGTTGGAGGAGAGCAGGGAATCAAGCAGCCTGCATTCCAGTCTGGTAAGCTTCCGACGGATACTCTTCCATTCCATGGAGCGGCTCTTCACGTCTGCGTTGAATCTGTTTGGATCGGGCTCTTGAGCCGTGATTTTTCTTCGCAGCATAACCCGAATCCGTGTCGCCACCTCTCGCTCCGAACAAGGCTTCAGCTGGTAATCGTCGGCGCCTGACGCAAACGCCTCCAACAGGTCTTCCTCGTCCCTTTTGACGCTCAGGACGAGAATGAAAGCGTGAGGATAAGCACTCCGGTATCGTGCAACAAGCGGAGCATTCCTCGTTCCCGCGCTGTCTATGATAATAAATTGGATCTCCCGGCAAACCTCCAGGGCTTGTTCCTTCACGAGGTCCAGGGAATACGCTTTCAATTGCTCGCGGAGACGGGAATAGTCGAGTGGATGACTGGATACATACAGCCCTGTTGTCATGTCGCTTCCTCCCAGCATTCTTTCCGTTCATACAAGAGTGTAAGGGAGAAACGTTAAGCTACTTTAAAAAATGTCCCGTCGTTTTTTAATTTTCCGTTTCGTTTTTGCAGCCCGGCATTAGCTAGTTACTCCTGAAAAAATCGTTTTTTGGCAGAAGCATCTCATTGTGGTGAATCTCAGGGGGCTACTGTGTAACTGTATCCGTTAATCGTTGCTTATTTGGCCATTTGGGCTGCTCTTCTGAGGTTATGAGCCCAGATTCCGAA